>CAYYTW010000074.1:0-2509 GCA_964474765.1 uncultured Candidatus Saccharibacteria bacterium | reverse complement strand
AGCATGCCAAATTTTAAAATACCTCAAGAGTCCAGAATAGGGTGGCATTATACATAATCTTGAATAAGCCGTATTTTGGCGTTAGAATGAGAATATTATGAAACGTTCCAATATTATCTTTACCGTCTGGCTCGTGCCAATGGATTATTTGATGTTGGTTTTGGCCGGGCTGGCGGCGTATTTTATCCGGATAAGTTCGTTAGTCAGTCAATGGCGGCCGGTTCTTTTTGATATCGAACTGCCTTTCTCTAGTTATTTTGTTCTTCTTTTGATTGTAGCCGCTTTTTGGTTGGTTGTTTTTGCTTTGAGCGGATTGTATGAGATGGGAAAAAGCGGGGGATTAGTTGAAGAATTTTTTAAAATTACCATTGCTAGTTCAGCCGGTTTAATGGCTGTCATTGTTTATATATTTATTAGCGGAAAATTGTTTAATTCCCGTTTTATTATCTTGGCCGCCTGGGTGTTGGCCATTGTTTTTGTATTTTTTGGACGATTGGCGCTTCGGTTCATTCGGCGTTATTTAGTGGGTAACCGCGACTATGGAATAGAGCGAGTTTTAGTTATTGGCAACGATAAGGTTACTCGCGAATTAGTCGAAGAGATTAAGAATTTTCCCGGGATCGGAATGCGAGTGGTCGCGCAGATTCCGGCCGTTGATATGGAGGTGGTGCGAAGAATAATAAACCAAGTGGAGGTCGATGAGGTTTTGTTGGGCGAGATTAATGGAAACAGCCAAAATATTTTAGAATTGATAGATTTTTGTCAGGAAAAAAGAATTGATTTTAAATTTGTCCCCAATCTTTTCCAGGCGATGACGGCCAATTTGGAAGTAGATGCTTTGGGCGGTGTGCCGGTTATCGAAATGAAAAGAACAGCTTTGGACGGATGGGGAAGGGTTGCCAAACGGATAATCGATATCGTTTTTTCGACGATTTTGCTGGTTATTTTTTCGCCGATAATGGCGATAATCGCTTTGGCGGTTAAGCTGGATTCCGCGGGGCCGGTGATTTACAAAAATTTGCGAGTCGGACCAGAGAAAGATTTCAAAGTCTATAAATTTAGAAGTTTTTATTTTAAATACTGTGTAGGGGAAGATTATCCGAATAATCAAGAGGCTGATATTCTTGAAAATCAGCTTATTAAAGAAAAAAGCATAAGGAGTGGCCCAGTGCACAAAATAAGCGGGGATCCGCGCCGGACTCGGGTGGGCCGGTTTCTTGAGAAATGGAGCCTGGATGAGTTGCCGCAATTTTGGAATGTTTTGAAAGGCGAAATGAGCTTGGTTGGCCCGAGGCCGCATATGCCGAAAGAAGTTTCGCAATACCAAAAGCATCAGATGAAGGTTTTTAATATCAAACCAGGCATTACCGGCTTGGGGCAAATTTCCGGACGAAGCGATATTGATTTTGATGACGAGGCCAAGCTGGACATTTATTATATTGAAAACTGGTCCTTGGGTTTGGATATAAAAACAATGTTTAAAACTCCCTTCGTGGTGTTGTTCGGAGGGCACAAAAGCTGATTAATCATTAAAAATATGAGATGGGTTGGAATTAGCGGCGGGTGGCGCCGGACAAACAAAAAAGTAGAGGATGATGTGCGCGGTATCGTGCGGGAAATTATGGAACGCGGCGACGGTATTATTTCCGGCGGGGCGCTCGGCGTCGATTATATCGCCTTAGACGAAGCGATGGAAAATAATCCCGAAGCGGACAGAATAAAAATATTTTTGCCGGCGACGCTGAACAGATACGCCGTTCATTATCGCAGGCGCGCGGCAGAGGGCGTAATCACGAGCGAGCAGGCCGAGGATTTAATTAGCCAACTGGCAAAATTGAAAAAAATAAATCCAGCAGCCATTATTGAAAATCAAGAAAACGAAATCGTAGACAAAGAGAATTATTATAAAAGAAATTCTGATGTAGCGGCGGCCTCCGACGAGATGATCGCTTTTCGGATTAAAACAGAGATGAGTGAGGGGATGGGGACGCATGATACAGTTAAAAAAGCCGAAGAAAAAGATATGTCGGTTAAGGTTTACAATTACGATTTGACTGAAAAATAAAAAACAGGCGCCTTGGCGGCGCCCGTGATTGGCGGATGTCACTTGCCGTAGCGGTCAAACAGGTCGCGAAGTTCTTGCTCGTTAAGCGGTTCGCAGAGGTAGAATTTGCCATCGACCATCTGGAGATCGTGAGGCGGTTTGTTAACGATGCAGTTATAATCGTTTTTAAAAATTAATCTTTCATACACAAGCGTTCCGAACTCGCCGAACATCGGCCTTGTGTAGACAGTTGGTTTTCCAAGAAACGACGTTGGCAGGTCAAGCACATAAGCCAGGACAGCTTTCTTGTCCCACTTGGTGATTTTATAGATTGTTCCCTGGTTCATCTTGCCCCTCCCGCAAGGTTTTAGTTGCAGATATCTTATCATAGAAGCACAATATTGTCAAATTTTTGTATAATGCCACCCTATTCTGGACTCTTGAGGTATTTTAAAATTTGGCATG
>CAYYTW010000073.1:0-2513 GCA_964474765.1 uncultured Candidatus Saccharibacteria bacterium | reverse complement strand
CATGCCAAATTTTAAAATACCTCAAGAGTCCAGAATAGGGTGGCATTATACAGTTGCTTGACAGAACCCGGCAAACGCGATACTTTAACTTAGAAGATCCTTGACAATCGTACACCCCGCAAATAGGAGGAAACAAATGTCAAAAGTCGGCTTTTCAACAGGCTGCCTTCATAGGACAAAACTGACCATGGCCGAAAAAATCGCTTTTTTCAAATCAGTCGGCGCCGAAGCCATCGAGCTTTGTTTCGCCAGCCTATCTGAATTAACAAATAATACCTTATCGCCAGCCGCGCTAAAAATCCTTGAAAGATACGATCGCATATCAATCCACGCGCCCTGGGATATCAGATACGGCCTAAACTATCAGGCCGACGAAGCGCTCGAAAAAATCAAAGAGCTATGCGAATTATTGCCAATTAGCGGAATCGTGATACACCCGCACAAGATAGATAATTTCGCGCGATTAGAATCATTAAATCTTCCCTTCTTGCTGGAAAATCTGGACAGTCGGGGCAAAACATTCGGAACACATCCGGAGCATTTCGAAAAACTGAAAAGAGATTATAACTTTGGATTTCTTTCGGATATCCAACATGCCTATGAGTACGATCCGAGTATGATTTTAGCAAAAGAATTAATCGAGGCTATGGGAGACCGCTTGAAAGAAATGCATGTTAGCGGCTGCACCAATGAACTAAATCACGCGCCGGTTCATCTGGCAGAAAACAAAGACGCAATCATCAAAATTCTTGAATTAAAAATTGCCGTCCCAAAAATCCTTGAGGGCATATTGTTTTCAGAAAACATCAATGAAACGGCTCGCAACGAGTTAGAACTAATAAAAAGCTACAAAAGATAAAAAAGAGAATAAGCTATGGCACCAGGAATAAAATACGCCAGATCAGTGGAGCTGAAAAGACTCAAACAAGAAGTTGAAAACCCCAAAGACGAAGTCGAGAATCTTAAAAAAGAAATCGCGGAATTAAAAAAAGGCTCGTTGGCGTTAAAGCCGATGGGCTAACAAAAAATATGCCACCCCTGCCGGTGGCTTTTTCTTGCCAAAAGTAATATTTTTGCCCTATACTATAGGAGAGGCTGTGTAGCTCAGGGGTTAGAGCAAACGCTTCATAAGCGTTGGGTCGGAGGTTCAAGTCCTCCCACAGCTACACATAGCCACGCAATGATATCAAAGGGACCCGTGGTGTAGCCCGGTCTAACACATCTCCTTGTCACGGAGAAGATCGCCGGTTCAAATCCGGTCGGGTCCGCCCCTAAAATTTTATGCGCTTCCCCAACACCAAAAAAACCCGCCGCTTGGCGGGTTTTTAGATAGTCAAAACACATTTAGTATCCCCAACCCCTTATCAGATTCAACTCGCTAATTAACCTTATCCTCTCTTGGGTTAGCCACGCTCTCTCTCGTGAATATTTTACGCTCAAATTATTTAATTCGCTTGGGGTAATTCGACCTTCGTTAAAGGCGTTGGTGACGCCCAACTCTTCCTGATAAATCTGCTGAAATCGAACATCTATTCGCCAAATTTGATTTTCTCGCGCTTGAATCTCCTGCGCCCGCATTTGCATTCGTTGCAGTTCTTGCAACGGAGGAGGCGATGGTTGTTCTATTATTCCTTTAAGAATCGCGCCAAAGGCAACGCCGGCAACAAATGGGAGTAGGCCGGGAGGACCGTGGCGATGACCGCCGTGGTGAGGGGCGCGGTAATGCTTCTCGACAACTAATACGTGCGACACCGGTCTTCCCTGGGGTCCATGGGCGCCCCTGGCTTCTGCCTTTTCAACGCTTCCCGCAACAAGCGCGGCGCAAAGAGTCAGCCCCGCGAATGCGGCAACCGCCTTTCTTATGAAATTGCCTTTCTTTTTCTCTTTCTTCTCTCCTCGAATTAAAGGTTCTAATTCTCGCATTTCACCCTTAATTGCTTCCGCAAGCTCTCTGGGAACTTCAGGAACTTCTTGCTTTGATGCCTGTGCCAATATTTCTTCTTGGCGGCCCTTTGACTCTTCGGGAAAGATAGCCGCTCCGCCCTCAATAGGATTTTCATTCATAGATTTAGAATCTTAAATAATATTCTCCTCCAATCTTTTGAGTTTATTTTTTTCTTCGACAAAAATATCTTGCAGCAAAGATTTGGCTTTTTCTTTATTCGTCTTCATCACAACAAACGCATCTTTTTTTCTTTTATAAATATCATTAAACCAGCCCATTTCACCGGGAAACACGGAAAGGACCTCTAAGAGATTATCCGCAAAGTCGTCTGGCGCGGAATTTACCAAAGACTCCCATTCTTTTTTGTCGTCTTCCGAGATATCGCTATTCTTAATAAATTTTATTAATTCTTCCTTTTTTTCCACTTGGCTGAAAGAAATAATTAAATTGTCTCGTTTTGTTTATCTCTCGCCATAAAACACTCTATTCAAAAGATAACTCATACTAAATTTATTGTCAATCGAATGTATAATGCCACCCTATTCTGGACTCTTGAGGTATTTTAAAA
>CAYYTW010000072.1:0-2729 GCA_964474765.1 uncultured Candidatus Saccharibacteria bacterium | reverse complement strand
ACGCCATGAGATTATGGTCTCAAGGAGTCCAGAATGTATCTGGCATTATGCAGAGATGGTTACAAAACCCTATTTTGTCATTCTGAACGAAGTGAAGAATCTCTTGCGAATGCAAGAAATTAAGCTCCTTTTCTCAAACAAGTTGAGAGATTCTTCGGGCTTCACCCTCAGAATGACAGTTTTGAAACCATCTCAATCATCAATAATCAATAATAAATCGTTTTCGTTAAATGATACGGGTTATCAATTTTCTCTTCCTGGCTTTTATTCCACAAAATCCAATCGATTTCGAAAGAATACAATTTCTTGCCCATTTTTTCCAACTCATCCTTTAAGTATTCAACAACCCAAATGGTAGCGCTGCGAATCTCTACTTCTTCTTTTGAGCCGGCGGCGATAAGAATTCCGTCATCAATTTTATTTGCCAGCTTCGGCGAATATTCCAAAATTCCCCAATGACGTAAAATCTGCGGCAGTTTATAATCGGCAAAGGCGGTAAAATAATCTAAATTGTCGAGACGACTCAAACCTCTCCCGCTCAAGGCGGCATATGTATCGACTACTAAAATCTGTGCCCGCTTTAAAAAATATACTTTGCGGCTCCCGTAAGCCGCGATGTCATCAAAAAATGGCAACTCTTTGTATATCTTTTCAACTAATTTCGGGGCTGCTCCATCGGCTGAAGAAAAAAACCTTGCCGCGTCTCCGTCATATTTTCGAGTCAGAACAGACGCAACCGCCCTCAACATTTGCCATCTCTTTCTCAAAAACATAAGATTCTTGCCGCCTTGCAAAATTTTTAAAAAGCATGGGAAAGAAATATGTGAAAGAAGATTCCAGTTTAATCGTTCTGGGTTTTCCTCAAAAAACTTTTTAAGAGCCAGCGACAGCGCGAAATAACCGCCGTATCGCTTGCCACGATACTCAATCGTCCATCTTTTTTCTCCGGTAGACCAAAAGCAAAAATTCAGAGTGTCCAACACTATCAGATAATCAAGCATCATCTTTTCGTCTTTCGTTTCCAGATGCATTTCTTTCGGCCATGACGGAATAATTATTTTCTTGACCGACCATTCACGCGCCAAATCTTTTATTTTTTCGCGATTTATTTTAACTTCCGTGGCGCGCTCAACTACTTTAAAAGTTGTTGTCTTGACTGGATTTTCCATACCCGGTATATCAACCTCGGCTGCCCCGACATTGCGTCGGGACGGATTAACCCGCTTTCAAAAGCGACAATCAAGGTTGAATCTAGTTTATTTCTCTGTGCCCAATAATTTCTGCCAAACAGGTCAAGGTTGTATTACCGGGCATAAAAATTTCACTTGACTATCATGGACGATCGTTCAAAATAGTCAAGTTGAACGCGCCCATTTATAACTTCTCGTTTTTAATTTCATCTCTTAAATTTTCAACCATCGTATTAAAATAATGACGGATTTTTCAAAATTTTCCACTGCTGAATGAAAACTTAGAGGTTTCCCCGCCCAATCTCTTTTCTTAGATTCTCGACTATTGTGTTGAAAAAATAAAGATTATGGAAGCTCAACATTTTTAGGCCAGTAATTTCTCCGGCTCTTATTAGGTGCGCGATATAATTTCGCTTGTAAGTTTGGCAGACTGAACACAAACATTTATTATCGAGCGGTTTTTTGTCTTTTAAAAATTCTGTTTGGCGCAGATTTAATTTGCCGGAGCTTGTAAAAGCAACGCCGTGGCGGCCGTATTGAGTCGGAACAGTGCAGTCGAACAAATCGATACCGTTTTGAACATTGTTTTTTAAATCTTCCAAGCGGCCGATACCCAAAAGATGGCGGGGTTTTCTTTCGTCTAAATTGGGTAGCGTCCAATCTAAAATTTTATTCATCTGTGGCTTAGTGCCGCCCAAGTCGCCACCAATGCCAAACCCGTCGAATTCCAACGAGTTTATAAACTTCGCGCTCTCTTCGCGAAGCGATTTGAATCTCGACCCCTGAACAATCCCAAAAAGCGCCTGCCTTGCCCTCCATAACCTTGACGAAGGAGGGTCTCCGCCTTTCTGAAACCTTGGCAAAAAAATATCACCGTGAACCTCGCGACAGATTTTAGCCCAGCGGTGCGTCCTTTCAACTGCTTCTTTTACATATTCAAAAGAGCTCAGGGGCGCCGTGCACTCGTCAAAAGCGAAAATAATATCCGCTCCCAGCGCCTCCTGAATCTTTATTGATTCCTTGGGCCCCAAAAATAATTCGCGGCCGTCTAAAAATGATTTGAAACGAACTCCATCGGGAGTAATTTTCAAAAACTTCGGGCTGGTCTTGGACGTTATGACCCCCTTCTTGGAACCGGGGAAATATTTCGAAATTTTTCCGACCTGAAAATCTTTGCCGAATCCCAAACTGAAAACCTGAAAACCGCCGGAGTCAGTCATCAGCGGCTTCGGCCAATTCATAAACCGATGCAAACCGCCGGCTGATTTTACAATCTTCTCGCCCGGCTTAATGTGCAAATGAAAAGTGTTGGCGATTAAAATCTGCGACTTTGTCTCTAAAACCTCCTCGCTGGTTAGGGCTTTAACCGCTGCCTGGGTCGCCACCGGAACCAAAGAGGGCGTCTCAATAATTCCATGCTCGGTCCTTAAAATCCCCAGCCTCGCCCGGCTCTTTTTTGATTTTTTCAGTATTTTAAACTCAATGTTGCATAATGCCAGATACATTCTGGACTCCTTGAGACCATAATCTCATGGCGTT
>CAYYTW010000071.1:0-2973 GCA_964474765.1 uncultured Candidatus Saccharibacteria bacterium | reverse complement strand
CCGGTGTCCGGGAAAACACTGTTTCGGTTAGATAGTTAAATGATTTGACACGGCCATACTAATTTGGTTGTCGCTATCAGCGGGATGGACAGACAAAGAATTTATTTTCTAGCCGCGAAAACCGCCCAGCTGAGCTGGGCGGAGGTTCATTTCAGGGCGCTTTTAATCTTTTCGACGATCTCCTGCGGCGTAAAGTGAGCTTTAATCAGGAAGTCTTGCGCTCCTAAACCAATTGCCTTATCGACGTCGTCTCTTTGACCAAGGTTTGAGAGAACGACGATCGGAACTTCAGACAGGAGTGGGTTTTCTTTGACGCTGGCCAGGATGTCAAAGCCGGTCATGTTTGGTAAAACCAAATCAAGCAAGACTAAATCCGGTTTTTCCTCCTCGATTTTTTTTAGTCCTTCTTCTCCGTCTTTGGCTTCGACGGCGACATATCCTTCCGCGCCGATTTTTTTCGCGATGAGTTCTCGCAGGAATTTATCGTCTTCAACGATTAGTATTTTTTTGTTCATGTAACATGTAACATGTAACATGTAACAAGCTTGTCGAAACTTCCTGCGACACAGAAAGCGCACAGGGCGAAAATTTGTTATATGTTATATGTTTTGTGTTTTATGAAGTGATTGGCAGAGTAAAATGGAAAGCGGTTCCCTTATTTTCTTTGGATTCAAACCAGATTTTACCATCGTGGGCCTCAATAATATTTTTAGTAATAAACATGCCTAAGCCGGTTCCGGAAGTGTCTAATTTGATGACATTGCTGGCTCTGAAAAATTTTGTGAAAATTCTTTCTTTTTCGGCTTCTGGGATGCCGACACCGTTGTCTTGAACGCTAAACTCTACATTTCCAGCGCCGGAAGAGAGCTTTATCGCAACCTTGCCCCCCGGAAGCGTATAATTGATGGCGTTGGCAATGAGATTCGTCAGGGCGATGTTGATTTTTTCCTTGTCCATTTTTACGAGCGGCAGAGACAACGGCGGCCTTTCGTAGGCAAGCTCAATATTTTTTCTTTCGGCCTTATCTTTCAAACTGTCGATAATCGAGTCGACGATTTCTTCGGGAGAGGCGTCAGCCGGCTTGTAGAGGAATCTTCCTTCTTCGATTCGCGCCACGTTCAAAAGGTCGTTGATCAGGGCGATCATTTTTTCGTTGCTCTGATAGGTGCGTTCTAACATTTCGCGCTGGTTTGGGTTGACTTTGCCCGTTTCTTCGTCGAGAACCATCCGTAATGCCCACTTGATGGCCGAAAGAGGCGTTCTTAGTTGATGGGCGGCCAGAGAAACGAATTCGGTTTTCATCTTTTCAATCAATTCTTCGCGTTCCCGCGACTCTTTCAATTTTCTCGTCATGTCGTTGAAAGTGGCGATTAACTCACCGATTTCGGTTTTGGACTTTACGTTGATTCTGGCGTCGAGATTCCCTTCTTTTATTTCTTGGCAGGCAGCGGTTGTTTTTTTGAGAGGAAGGATGATTGTTTTGAAGATAAGAAGCAGAAAGAAGATGGAAAAGAAGGAGCCAATCATTGCAATCAAGCTGTTATATTTTTGCATAACCGTGATAGGCGCATCAATAGCCTCGGTCGAAAAACCAAGGAAAATAAACTTTCCGTTCGATGGATAGACAATGGTATAAATGTTGGCATTCTGATATGTGTCCTGGATTAACAGATAACGTCGATTCTTGATTTGGTCGCCGATATTTGGTCCGATAGAAGATTTGCGCCCCACGTCGTCTTGCCGGTTAGAAAGCTCGATAGTGCTGTCATTGTTGACAAGCCAGATAAGAACAATGTCGCGGGTCTTGGCCATTTCCGAAAGGAAGGTTTGCGTGAGACTCAAATTATTCGTTTGCCGCTCTTGTTTTTCGCTCAAGGAAGCGACCTTGCTTATCAACTCGGCAAAATAAATCTTTTCATTGATGAGTGATTGGATTAGCGCCTGGCGATGCTGAAGAGTCGCGACATAGACTAAGGCGAAATTGGTCAAAATGATTAAAGCAAAAACCACGGTGAAAATAATTGATAGGGAATATTTTTTAACCTTTTTTTCTAAGTTGTCCATCCGAAGAGGCGGCGTTTTTGGCGCGTTATTATGCTAAGGGCAAAGATCGTCCAGGATTTTCAGTTCCAATCGATTGGCCCCGGTATCGTAAATTGCAAAGGACGGTTTATAGAATTGTCCGGCCAGATTGCCCGGGTTGACCAACCGGACACGGCCGATTTTTTCTTCCCAGGGTTTGTGAGTGTGTCCATAGAAAACTATATCATACTTTTCGCCTTTTGCTAAATCTTCAGCCGGATGCGGAAAGTGCGTAAAGGCGATTTTCTTGCCCTCCGCAGCCTTTGGTGAAGGAGGGTCGTGTCCTTCCGTAGTCCCGAGCGGTTCAACCGTCCCGAGCTCACCGTCGAGGGACTTGTCGAGGGACGAAGGAGGATTGCCGTCGATATCGATGGCGCCGATCTTTCCGTGGGCAACGACATTGGCCAGAGGATGATTTTTTAGATTTTCCGATAAAGAGTAGTCGTCGTCCATATTGCCAAAAACCAGTTGAATTTTTCCATCAAAAGATTCGCTTAATGTCCGCAGCGTTTCAAAGGACGCAATGTCGCCGCAGTGAATAATTTGCTCGATACCGTTTTTGTTTATCCAATCTACCGCTTTTTTGAGCGTTGCCAAATTGTCGTGGGTGTCGGAGATAATGGCTATTCTCACTTTTTGTGTCATTCCGTACTTGCCTGTCCGTCAAAGCTTTAGCATCGGTGGGATGCGGAATCCAGAAATTATTCGCACTGGATTCCCGCTTTTCACCCTCCGGGTGACCACTCGTAGGCGTGGCGCGGGAATGACAAGCCGAAAAACTTTAGAATAGTTCTTAGTAAATATATTTTACCACATTTGTCGTTTTTTTGTTGCGTAGTGTATAATGCCACCCTATTCTGGACTCTTGAGGTATTTTAAAATTTGGCATGC
>CAYYTW010000070.1:0-3102 GCA_964474765.1 uncultured Candidatus Saccharibacteria bacterium | reverse complement strand
TCCGGTGTCCGGGAAAACACTGTTTCGGTTAGATAGTTAAATGATTTGACACGGCAAGCTGCTTTACTACCCCCACACTAATTCTGCCGGGATATTACGAGGTCGGACCTCGTAAAAATATATGCCAAAACCAAAAACACCCCGAATGGGGTGTTTTCAAGACAAATTTCGTCAGCTTAATTCGTCAACGCCGCGCCGATCGAGAAACTGGTGAACTCAAGATCGTTTATCGGAATGAGATCCCTGATGTTGTAGCCTTTGGCGGTGAAGATGGCCATGGTCGGGAACTTATGGAGGATGTTGCTGGCGTCTCTCCAGTAGAGATCAACTCCATGTTTGTAGATCGGGGCGTAGGAGAAGGAATCCATAACCGACTGGCTGATGATTGAGATTTTGTTCCAGTTCAGTTTGTAGGTGTTGAAGATTTCAATCGAGGCCAGTTTTCTTCTGAAATTGTTCTCGAGGCGATAGACATCAGGGTTTTCGTCGGTCTTGATCAGAGCGGCGGCTTCAACGGCTTTCAGAGAGACGGCAGAAACTGTCTTGACGGTGGCTGAACCGTAGCCGGAGGAGGTGAAGACATCAATCGAGCGGACAGGGAGCTTTAAGCCGTTCTGGATGACATAGACATCGTTGGAGCCGGTGGCTTTCATTAGGGTGTAGCCAGTCTTATTGGTGGCTGAAGCCGGAGCCAGGGCGCCGGTCGTGGCAATCGTGACGGTCGGAGTAATCGGAGTAGTGGTAGTTGGCGTGCCAGTAGTAACGAATGTTTTATCGGTATAGGAACCAATGTTACCAGTACTGTCTTTTGATTTAACCTGATAGTGGTAGGTGGTGCCGGCTGACAAGCCAGTCAGGTTTAGGGAATGAGAAGTGGCATAGGTCGTGGTTTTCTGCTCCGAACCGTAGGCAGTTGTTAAGCCATAGACAAGCCAGGAAAGCGATGCTTCGTTGGTTGTCCAGGTTATCGTTGCAGTGGTATCCCCGACTGTGGCTACAATTCCGCTGACTGACGGAGCCGAAATATCACCTCCGCCACCTCCGCCACCTCCGAGATAAGGCGCGGTTGTATCATACGCTTCACTACTGTAAAGCGATAAGTCGGCATTGGCAAAGACTGTCTTGACTTTGTAATAGTAAGTCGTCGACCAAGTAAGGCCGGTGTCCGAATACGAGGCGCTGGCCGATGAACCAATCAAGCTGAAAGTGCCGCCCGAAGTCGCGCTACGATAAATATTGTAAGTGCTCGCGCCAGCCGCGGCGTCCCAGGTAAGATTTATCTGGGCGCTTCCGTTGTCCACAGCCGCTAGGCCGTTGGGAGCACAGATGGTGGTTGTCGGAATAACTCTCACGGTTTGGGTGGTTGTTGATGTCAGAGTTATCGAAGAATAGCTATTGCTGCTGCAACTGGTGGTAAAGGGAAAATTGTTTGTCATATAACGGCGTTCGTTGGACCGGAGCGTGAATATGGAAGTCGGCGATAATACAATATCAACATAAGTGCTGCCGATTGTCATTGATGTTGAGCTGGAGTTCGCCACAACGACCAGAGTGTAATCGCCCACCGTTATATTGGTGTCCTCGCTAAAAGTCAACTCATCCGCCGCCGCCGCCGCGAAAAACGGCAACCCCAGTAAAAGAACAAATGAAAATAATATAAGATATTTGTGCATAGAGAAAAATTAGTTTAGTTAAGACCTCATTACCCGAACGTCCCAGTCTGCCTCTTTAAACAGGTTCCACAAACACCAAGAGGCAGACTGTACGCGTCTAGATCAGATTAAATTAGTCTGCGTGTATAAGTTCAGAAATAATGCAAGTCACATCAGTATCAGTTTGACGGTAACAAGTCAGTCGAGAGAACTCTGAACCATCGATGACGTCATCAGCGTTGGTAACTGCGATCAAATCAATGCCCGTCCCTGCCGCGAATGTGATTACAGAAGTTGACGAAGCATTTTCGAACATCCATTCTCTAAAATCTCCTGCCGTCGGAATGACAGTAGTCCAAGTAGAAGTCGCTGGCAATGTGTAAGTAATTGCCGGCGCGCCAGTCTGGTTAAAAGTGAAAACATTATACGCCGCCATATCCGCAATCTTCAGCGTTTCCGCTGAATTCGCAGTCGTGGTTGCGAGTATGCCTCCGCCTTGTGTGAACTCTTGCGAAGTCAATGTTCCGGCGACGGCAGTATTTCCAGAAGCCGCCGTGACTGTAAACTTGTTAGTATTAATCGTAAGATCACTGGTTAAGCCTAAAGTGCTTGATAGGGTAGCTGCTCCAGCGATAGTGGTCGCCCCATCAAGATAAGTAACACCATCAACCTCTAAAATTCCGGCAAAGAAAGCATCCCGGTAGCCGGTAGCCGAAGTAATGTGGGTGGGCGTTGACGAACCAACTGTAAGTAATCCCCACGGGGTGGTCGTGCCCAAACCAATTAGATTATTCGTGGAGTCAATCACGAAAGTCGGGCTATCGGAGGTAATCGCGCCAGTAACCGTTAAAGTAGAAGCTGCGGTAACAGCGCCGTCTAAATAAGTAACTCCGTCAATCTCTACAATTCCGGCAAAGAAAGCATCCCGGTATCCGGTAGCAGAAGTGATGTGCGTAGGAGTCGAAGAGCCAACTGTAAGCAATCCCCACGGAGTAGTTGTACCAATTCCGAGTTTGTTGTTGGTGGCGTCAACTACAAGTGTCGGGGTGTCCACCGTTAATGCGCCGGTCACCGTGAGAGCGTCGCCTATTGTAGTGTCCTCGCCGACGGTCGTGGTGGCATGGACCAAAAGCACCACGGCAAAAATCGAAATGGTTGCCGCGGCTGCAATTTGCAGAATATTTCTGCGAAAAAATGCATTTTGCATTTTGATAATACGTGGGAACAAAAATTATTTTATTCTAAAAAAAATAATAAGAG
The DNA here is from genome assembly GCA_964474765.1 of uncultured Candidatus Saccharibacteria bacterium. Taxonomy (GTDB): domain Bacteria; phylum Patescibacteriota; class Minisyncoccia; order Portnoybacterales. The sequence continues at coordinate 190 of CAYYTW010000070.1, read as the reverse complement.
TAAAAAAGTTTTGTTCTCACTATATTAGTTTTTACCCAATTTATTTCTCGACTCTCCGCCAGCCCCGCTTAGCGGGGCCAACTGGCGGATTAATTACACAGTAAGTTAATTTTACAATATCAGGACATACATAAACAAGCCCCTGTATAATGCCACCCTATTCTGGACTCTTGAGGTATTTTAAAATTTG
>CAYYTW010000069.1:0-3107 GCA_964474765.1 uncultured Candidatus Saccharibacteria bacterium | reverse complement strand
GCGGCTACAGCAACGCTATTTTCGACGGCAATGTCGGCATCGGGACGGCGAATCCAGCAGGTATTTTAGATGTTAATGGCACAACCGAGACAAACATACGACGAGAGGTAACTAGTACAAATAATGTAGCAGGCAACCTTAGGCTTCGCCTTACAACTACAGGAACTGCTGCGAATGGACTTGGGAATGCGTTAGTTTTCAATTTGGAGGATGCGGCTGGGACTGATGTAACTAATACGGGGTATATTGCCTCCGTCTGGGAAGATGCAACAGCAAATCAAAAAGCCGGTCTTGCATTTTATACAAAACCTTCTGGAGGAAGTGCTAGTGAAAGACTCCGTATTGATGGTGCTGGCAATGTCGGCATCGGGACGGCGAATCCTTCCCAAAAGCTTGATGTCGCCGGATTCGTTAAGGGTCAAAGCGGGCTCTGTATCGGCAATGATTGCCGTACCAGCTGGCCGGGTACGGCGGCGGTTGGCACTGGCCTCTATGGCGGTTGTTGGGATTACGGACCCAATGTAGGACAATGCCAAAATGTTTATGCTCCTGCTTTTTGCGACTACCCCCCTGGTAGCGATGATTTACAATGTTTTTGTCCGGGCGGATACACAAGAATAACAACTGGTTCTTATGATGCTACCACTCATACGGTATGGATGTATTCCTGTCTAAAAAATTAAACTCTGACTTGCTATTAGGCTAACTGAAGAAGATTGTTTTTCCGCGTTGTTTTGGGCGCTTAACCACTGTTCTTCTAAGCGAGCTTAAAATCTGGTAGGCAGCTTATGGGGGAATGGTCAGGGACAGACAACTATAGGTATTGCTCTTACGTGCGCATAAAGAATTAGCCTTGCGTTAATGTTGGTTTGCCAGATTATAAAAGTGGAAGAGGGAACGTTTCTATTTTTTGAAAGAAGGGGATGCTGTGATGAACGAACCTCCGCCCCGCCAAGCGGGGCGTTTTTCGCGAATAGAAATAAAATAGCGTTATTCTTGACTTAGCGTACTTAGCGGTTTATTCCAAATACTTTCACGCTATAGCGTGAAAGTATTTGGAGATGCGTGTTGGTTGTGATAGGATAAAAAATGTAAGGTAAACAAACGAGAATCAAAAATATGTTTGATCAACGGGAAAGAAATTCTAAAATTAAAGTTATCAGCAGAGACGTTTTGGAATTTTTAGGAATAGGCGGAATCTTAATAGCGGCTGTTGTAGCTCCGAATGCCGTGCAGTCTTTTAGATTTCTCTTGAGGGGTAGAGATCATGTTTCATGGAAAGAATTTAACCAATCCAGATTCAGGCACTTTGTTGGTCAATTGGAGAAACATAATTTAATTAAACGTTCAATCAAAAATCATCAAAGGTGTTATGTTTTGACGGATAAAGGTAAACGATTCTTGCTGAAATATGAGATAGACAAATTACAGTTACGCAGAACCCAGAAGTGGGATGGTAGGTGGCGGATAATCATTTTTGACATTCCGGAAAATAAAAAAAGTGCGCGTGACGCGTTGCGCGGCAAATTTAACGAACTGGGAATGTATCAACTTCAAAAAAGCGTTTTTGTGTATCCCTTTGACTGTAAAAAGGAAATCGATTTTGTATCAGATTTTTTTGGTGTTGCTAATGACATACTTTATTTAAGAGGTGATGTTTATGAGGTTGAGCGGGATATTAAAAATTTTTTCGGTCTGAAGTAGCGAGGATGAAGCTTGTTTTTCCGACGTTACGTTGGGGGACGCCGAGCCCCGCACTAGAACAAGTTCGGTGCGGGATAAACTCCGCGAGGCGAAGGCAGAATATTCAAGGCTGGGATGAATGTCAGTCAGGAGCGAAGGCCAGTTAGGCTGGCCGAAGCAGAGCTATCAACAAACTAACTACTTCGGGCTGAACTGAATGGTTAGTTTAAAGATTTTATACAACTATTATATGACTGGCGTTAATGTTATCGGCCTATATATGACTTACTAAAGATCGTTCAAATACTTTCACGCTATTGCAAAATTTTTAATTTTGCGCAACCTTTGGTTAATATCAGAGTTTTATGTGGTGAGGCTTGGATGATAGATAGATATGGATGATAGATAGATTTTGTGTGTTTGTAAAAATATGTTTATAAAAATAAAAATCGGCCGCCAGTTTAAGGGCGGCCGATTGTCGTTAAGCGGCTTATTAGCCTCGTTGTTCGATTATCTCGGCCCCGTAGATTTCCCACTTGAAAGCAGTTTTCCGTTCGGGGTTTTGCCGGGGCGGTCCAATCTTTTCATACCTTATTACTTCGTGAGGCGCCAGATAAATGAGTTCGCTGCTTGGGCGTTTGAGGTTTTCCCAGTGGATTCGGGCGGTGCGGCCATCGCCAAGGATGACCATGCCGATTTGCCGGATTAGGCTCCACCAGACGGTTTCGGCAACCTGCCCGATTAATTCCTCCGGCTCTACCGCTGGCAGGCCGTTCGATATGTAATTCGGCGCGGGCTCGAGTTCTGTGTCGGCCATAACGCCGGTCAGAAACTCAATCATCTCCGGCCAGTCGCTGAATTTCGGGAAAACAGCTTGGCTGTTCTTGTCGCGGTAGATGCGGCCCTCGCGGGTCAGCTGTTTGACCACGAAAAATTTGCCTTTCTGGCTGATCAGGCCGACCTCGATGTGCTCGAGGTAGTCGTCCTTGATGATTAGAATCCGGAAGAAGTTCTCGCCGTCGTTGGGCCGGGTGTAGGGGCCGACATAGAGCATGGGGTCTTGGTGGATGCTGATTTTTTTCCGGTAGACCGGGTGGCCATCGCCAGCAGCCCAATTTTTCTTCGTGGCCACCGTTTTGCCCGGTGTTTCAATGGCGTAAATTTTGGTGTCGGATGCGGGGCAGGGGATGGAAACTTCCAGCTCGGCGGTGTCGCCGCGGGTGATTTTTCCGACGAAGTGAATCGAGGCGTCGAGATAGAAATAGTTGGTCAACGACTCCACAACTTCGCCACCTTTTCGTACCTTTACCTGTATTTCGGGACAAAACTTTTCCTCTAACATTGAGGAAACCTCCTGATTTGTGATGGTGCGTAAATTTACCTTTGAAGTGCACCACTCGGGTATAATATAATTGGCGAAGCCA
>CAYYTW010000068.1:0-3149 GCA_964474765.1 uncultured Candidatus Saccharibacteria bacterium | reverse complement strand
TTTACGCCTTATCAACTAATTTACCAAGTGTTGCACTTGAGGGTAAAATGTAGGCCCCTCTAATCTTTCATATAATAGCATTTTTAGCTTAAAATGTCAATGCGAAACGCGGCTTTTCCCGAACAGCGCGAAAACAAGCCAGCCAACCGCGATTCCGACTATTGCTCCCCCAATAATATCCGATGGATAATGCACGCCGGCGACAATCCGGCTGACGTTCATCAGGATGCTGGCGATGAAAAAGGCTGTCCCCCACTTTTTATTATAGAAATAAATCGCGGTTGACATAGCGAAGAAAAAAGCCGAATGCCCCGAAGGAAACGACTAGCCGCCCTCCGGGATAAGCTGGTGCACCTGGCTGGCGTAAGCCATAAAGGGCCGGGGGCGGTTATATAAATAACGAATCAATTCTGTAACCCCAAGACGGGCAATTGCCGCCGAGCCAAAAACCACCAAAAGAATGCCGATTTTTTCCCGCTTTGAATGGCTCCATGAAAGCAAAGCCATGAGGAAAGCGAGTGCCAAAAAATATTGCAGATAGGCGGTCAGAAAAACAATCAAGGCGTCAAAGACTTTTGACTGTCCGGCTAAACTATTGAGGAAAAAAAAGATTAAGGTCTAAAGACATAGTATAGATGATTTTTTAAGATTCCCTCCTCCCCTCAAATGAGGGGAGGATTAAGGAGGGGTGTTGATGTTTTGAAACAACACCTCCCCCGCCCCCTCCTCAACTGAGGAGGGGTGGCTAAAAAACAACAACCTACACAAACCTCGTAATAATAAAAATGAAAAGCGTGCCGAAAATCGTCAGGCCGATGAGTTTATAAGAACTGCGCTGACTGTGGGCTTCTGGCAAAATATCGCTGGCGCCGATATAAAGCAGGAAACCGGCGAAAAATCCCAAATAAAGAATCAAAAAATGCGGCGAAAAGGTAAAAAAGAAAGCGGTGACAATACCTAAAGACGGCGCCAAAGCATCGAAGACCAAAAAAAACTTGGCCCGCGATGGCGTATTCTTGTGGTTAAGCATCAAGGTGATAGTGTTGATTCCGTCGGTAAAGCCGTGCGAGATAACCGCTACCGCGATCATCAGTCCAACAACGGTATTGATTTGAAAACCAAGCCCGATACTCAAGCCATCCATAAAGCTATGGCCGACTAACGCCAGGGCCGAAATAACTCCGACTTTGGGATGTTTATGCTCGGCATAATCTTCTTCATGAGCATGGTGGATAAGAATAGTTTTTTCCAAAATATGAAAAAGCAGAAAACCGACAACCAGCGCTGCCATCACCTCAACCGGATTAAAATTGAAAGCTTTAACCTGCTCGATGATTTCCGGAAAAATACCAAAGGCAACCACCCCAAGTATCACGCCGGCCGCAAAAGCCATAAAAGAGTTCAGCTGGTGCCTGAACTTAAGCGCGAATAGCCCGCCGCAAAGGGTGGAGCAAAAAGTAAGAAGCGCAAAGACGATAATTATTGTCTGCATGGTTTTTTGATTGAGTTTTTCGAAAAATAACCTCTTGGCGCCAACGAATATTTATTTCCGATTACCGATTTCCGATTATTTTATTTCCGATAAAACGGCTGCTATTTAAATGCGTCGAGAACGGTTCTCGGACTTAGTCCGAGAACCGTTCTCCAAATTATTAGTATAATATCGCAAAAATATCTGTTACTGATTCAACGCGTCAATATCGCTCTGGTATTTTGCCGCCATGCCGACCACGCTGTCGCCGTAGAAACGATAACGGGTGTTGGTCGAGCCGGAGAAGTAACGCATGGCCGCCGCCCACTCGCCTCCTTGGGAAGTGGCGCCGCCAGCCGCCAATTTGATGCCGGCCGCCAGGAAAGCGTCGCGAATATCCCACGGATTCGCCGTTTTGCCGATTATCACCTCAACCTTACCCTTATAGCTCATCCATGTTGAGGGAATAAACTGCGCTGGCCCCATAGCGCCGCCCCAGCCGACTTGCTTTCCTTTGCTGTTGCGCATCGGGCACGAGACTGGCGTGGTATCGGGATCTAAACCTAATTCTTGAGTAATTTGTAGAAACAAAGGTTGATCGCGGGTCGGATTCATTACTTTTTTCCAGCTTTTTTCCGGCGAATCACCGGGCCGATTGCAGGTTCCAACATTTTGACCAAGATTAGACTCCTGCGTTAAAACCGCCAAAAGAAACGCGGCGCGCACTCCGGTTTGCGCCGAAACCCCCTGCGCGATATCCAACGCCTGGCCAAAAGTAACCTGCGTGGTCACACCAAGCAATTGGTAAATCCTATTGCGGATTTCGGCCGCCTGTTTTTGCTTATCGCTCAAAACAGCCTGATAATTGCTTTCCTTGCCCTTGGTTTGCCGCAGCAAATTGCTCTGTTCATCCATCGAGCCGGCCAACTGCTGCTGCTGTAAAGTTTTAACGGATAAGAGATTTTTGGCGTCATCCTGCTGTTGGTCCAAAGTCTGCATTTGACCGTCGAGTTGGCTCTTTAGTTTGCGGGTTTGGTCTAACAAGTTTCCCAGACTATCAAATATTTGAAAATGCTTATCCAACTCGCCAAAAATATCGGATAAATTATCATTGGCAAAAAAAGTATAAAGAATCGGAAGGTCTTCCTGCTCGTTGATCGCGCGGATAAGCTGCGCCATCTGCTGTTGAAGCTGCTCGATTGTGGTTAGGCTGTCTTCAATGGCTGTTTGGGTATTATCCATCTGGCCGCCCAATTCTTTAATCTTCAAGTTGGTCACCTTAATCTGCAAATTCAACGTTGATTGCTGCTTCTTAAGCTGATTGATTTTATTCTGCAAGGTGCTTTTCTCTCCCTTGATGCCCTCGAGCTCCTGCTGATATTGGGCAATCTGCGCCTCGATTTCCTTGAGCTGCCGCTGAAGCTCGTCCTGCTCCTGCTGGACATGAGCTGATTGAGCGGCCGAATCCCCTGCCGTCGATGAATCAGTCTGGGCGAAAGTCGCGGACATAAAATTCGCCAAAACGATAATGGCAACAAACAAAAAAATCAAAATCAGTTTTCTGACCTTACTGCCCATATTAATCTGCTAAACATTAATTATATCTCTTTTAAAAAATAAAAAAAGAGCATGTATAATGCCACCCTATTCTGGACTCTTGAGGTATTTTAAAATTTGG
>CAYYTW010000067.1:0-3276 GCA_964474765.1 uncultured Candidatus Saccharibacteria bacterium | reverse complement strand
ATGATCTGTGTATGTATGTGTATGTATATAAATTTTTTCTTTATTCAGATACTGTTACAGAGAACTTCTTCGTCGGCCCATATTGCTCTGAACCAGAATCTCCGCAGAAATTGCCTGTGCACACCTTGAAACTGTAGCCGAAGGTTCCTGAAGGCGCATCATCAGGCACAATCACAAACATGCCAATCGCAGCATCTTTTCTGTTTTCCAGCGTTGTCTGTTCTGTATCGAGCGTTATCCAGTTGCTGCAGTAGCCTGCTGTTTCTGTGTCGCAGCTGATTCCCTGCACTTCTGCGCAGAGGTCATTCTCATCACTGTCCACTGCTTCTGTGCAGCTGACACTGACGTAAAAGGTTTCTGCTGCGCCAATATCATTCAATAACGCTGCGCCGAGAACATCTGTTGCTCCTCTTGCGATAGTGTAATGAATAATCGGCATGCTGATGAGGTCTCCTGATTTTCTCAGTGTTTCCAGAAGGCTTTCCTGCGTCTGCTCATCCAGCTTTCCTTTGTATTCTGTCGCTGTGCTGAAGATGTTGGTGACCAGATAAAAGCCGATGCCCAATACGATTAACGAAAGGACTGTTATGACAATGAAATTGATGCTCAATTCGATGGCTTTTTTGTTCATTCTTTTCATGGTATTTGTTTTCTCTTTTTTAGTTATTAAAATACTTTTTTATTTTTAATAACAAAATAACCGCAAAATTTATATTACTCTCTTGAAGATGAGCTTCTTTGCATAACTGGTTCACAAGGAGGAAAGAAAGATGAAAACATGTCCAACATGCAATAAGGAAATGATTATGAAAGTAGATGACATTGTCAATGATATTGATGGATATTTTTTTGTCATAAAGGGTGAGCGCTGCACTCATTGTGGCGAGGAATTTATTGATGAAAAAGAAGGACAACGAATGATTCAAATAGCAAGAAAACTTGGCATTTGGGGGCAACCTTTAAAATTACATAGAAAATTAAGTAGAAGCGCTCGCGGCACTGTGTTACGAATACCTACTGATATAGAAAAGAATCTTCATCTCAAAGGTGATGAAGATATTTTAATCTCAAAGATTGGACCTAACAAGGTATTACTTGAAGTTGAAACAGAATAAAATCATAAAATACTTTGTCTACTCTCCTGCCTTGATAATTTCAAATTCTTTCACAATCAGAATGGTGAATAGAATCAAGACAATGCCGCCTGCAATGATTAACGTAAATCCTTTGTAGAGCAGTTCTGGTGCGCGAATCATCATGTACAATCCCAATGCCATGATGATAAAACCGAGCCAGAGGAATTTGTCCAACACCATCTTCATGATTTCAAATTCCTGCTCTCCTGTCATGCGGCGCTTTATCTTTCGCGGCACAAACAGGGAAACTGTTCCGGATATTCGTTTTTTCTTGGCCATTGTTTCACCCTAACTGACGACATTGAGGAAAAAGGTGACTGATTCATACTCAATTGTGGTGTCATCCTTATTGACAATCTTTAATTTGCAGATGTAGGTCTCTCCACTGACGAGATTCGTATTCTTCATGGTTGCAATGAGCCCTTCTGCGCTGCTTGGCTCCACATCAAGAGGAGCGCCCACTACCTTGACAGGATACTCTCCGTCATTTTCATAGCTTGAGGTGGTTTCTGTGGAGCTGCTGATGCACTCGTCAATGAGAAGCACTGCATCTTCAGCAGTGGATCTTCCGCTGTTATAAAATCCTATCTCAAGCTGTGTTTGGTCTTTATATGGCAAATCAAGGCCTGCCTTGGAAATGCCGACAATGGGCTTGTCTGCTGTCGGTGTTTCTCCAATGGATTCCAGAATGTCCTGCGATTTTGCAATCCCTTTTGCTCCGATTTCCCGAAGCTGGTCTGTGACAAAGATTCCGACGCCAAGCATTGCAAATGCCAGAACGAAAATGATGATTGCTTCGACAGAAAGATTTAATGCTGCTTTTTTCTTCTGTTTATGGAAAAGCATACGCCCACCTCTCTTTTTGTCATTACTTGGGTACACTTTATTTATATACTTTGCGATTCTCTGGGCTTTGCGCGGAAATTAAGCTGCAGTAGAAATTCGATTAAAATATGCAAGTCTCGATCTGTTGTGGATAATGATTTTTGCTGTGACTTGTGAAAGAAAACATGTCGGTCTTCTTTTAAGAAGTGGTCCATTTTTTCTCTTAAAGCTCGAGTGAAAACTTTCTGCATGAGTTCTTTGATAGTATTCCGTAAGCCATGTCATCACATCATAATAAAGTTCGAGATACATATTTTTCCATGCAGGACTCCCATTAAGATTAATAGATTTTTTGGGGAAGACAAAAGGTTTCATTCCTAACGCAGATATTTTCTTAATCAATTTTCTGTCGACAAAACCTGCATCAAGCCGAAGGCTTGATCCTGTAACTTGTTCAATAAGATTATGCATAGCTTGACATTCCTGTTTTCCACTAATGTCAAAAGCCTGAACAATTTCTCGAGAGTCAACGATGCTCGTCATATATTCTCCAGTTTTTTTATCATTCTCATAATTTTGTTTTCGGCTCGTCTCAAGACCAGTGCCATCACCAGATAATCTCTCATCAGAACTTTTCGATTTTTCGAAAACTTGTTTCAAAATATAAAGAACTTCAGGATGATCATACGCGTCACCTATGACGCGTTCATCAAGCTCTTGATGTATTCCAACGTATGGACCAAGAAGTTTTATCCAACCCTGCGATTCTCGTTCTCTAAAGCCAAATGCTTCAGAAATCAGAACTGCTTTTGCCAAAATTTTTGGATCGGTTAATGGTCTTCCTACTTTTCCTTTTACTTCAAGATATTTGCAGCAATCAACCTGTTCACGAATAAAGTCTAAGGTCTCTGTTACGTCTCTAATTTGTGCTTCGTTATATTCAGGCCAATGAATCTTTCGTATTGGCTCGTGCTCGTAAAATCCTTCTTCTCGAAGCAATGGAACCATTGCTCGAAATTCTTCGTTTGGAAGTTTTGTCATGCTTGATTTGTATTTTGTTGTGCCTAACTAATTTATGCAACATAATTTCACAAAATATATAAATAGTTGTGCCTAAGAATAAGCATGATGGTATATCTACGTGTTAAAAAAATTAAAGGGAAAAATTATTACTATGCTGTTGAAGGTAGCAGAGATGAAGATGGAAAAGTAAAACAGAAAGTAATTAAGTATTTTGGAACAGTTGAAAATATTCTCAAAAAATTTAAATTCTGGGATCAGAAACATTAATCAGAACAATTTCCGCGCAAAGCCA
>CAYYTW010000066.1:0-3491 GCA_964474765.1 uncultured Candidatus Saccharibacteria bacterium | reverse complement strand
ATGCCAAATTTTAAAATACCTCAAGAGTCCAGAATAGGGTGGCATTATACATTTTGTTGACCTAATGAGCCTATCGGATTAGAATGAAAATAGCTTAGAAATGAATTATTCTTCGAGCCCTTCGACTTCGCTCATGGTAAACTGAAGTCGAAAAGTATTAGTCTTCGACAAGCTCGAATGATAAAGAGGGTGTATGCGAAAAAATCCATACAAAGGTAAATTTACCCGCCCATCTTTTATCACATTGGGCGATTCGTTAAGAAAGAGTTTTCGAAAAGAAGATTTTTGCAGTAGGGGCGGTTCATTTGATAAAAAGATGGGATGGTTAATTGTTTTTGAGGGCCTGGATGGTTCCGGCTTATCGACTCAAACCAAACTGTTGGGCGATTACTTGAAGGTCGGCGGGCATGGAGTTATTTTGACGAAAGAGCCGACGATGGATAGCGAGGCAGGCAGGCAGATTAGGACAATCTTGGACAAAAAGATTAAGACCGAACCGGCGGAAATCCAAAAGCTCTTTGTGCGGGACAGAAAAGAGCATCTGGAAAATTTGATTATTCCGGCGCTCGAGAAAGGCAAAGTAGTCATTTCCGATCGCTATTTCTTTTCTACCTTCGCTTTCGGCGCCGTGGATTCCGATTTGGAATGGCTAATCGGTCTGAATAAGGATTTTCTATTGCCCGACCTAACCATTTTTTTATTGGTTCGGCCGGAAACATGCATTGAGAGAATCATAAAGCGCGGGGATGGAATCAAGCTTTTTGAAAAACTGCCGACACTCGAAAGGGTTTACGAAAATTACAAGATTATCGCGGAACGATTTTCCATCCAAGACGGATCCGCCTCGAGCGGAAAAAATGTCTGTGTGATTAACGGGGAAGGAAGCGTCGAGGAGGTTTTTGAGGAAATTAAAAATAAAATCTCGAAGCTGTTTAAATCCTCCCCAATTCTCTCCGCAGTACTGCAGAGAGGCAGCGGGTGGATTTTTTCATAATGAAATTATTCGACGGCAAAAAAATTCAACAGAATATTTTGAAAGAACTTAAAATTGCCATAATAAGGGAGAATTTAAAACTAAAGCTAGCGGTCATTTTGATTGGCGAGGATGAGGTGTCAAAAATTTACATCCGGCTGAAAAAAAAGGCGGCGGAAAGAATTGGAATAGGGTTCGAGTTGTATAAATACGAACCGCTAAATATCGAGGGTGTCGCCGACCAGCTACAAGGTGAAATTATTGAAAATAAACAGAATGAAATTTTAAAAAAGATAATCGAATTGAATCAGCGGAACGACATAACCGGAATAATCGTTCAATTGCCTCTGCCGTCGAGTTTTGATAAAAACAAAATTATTAATGCGATCGCGATTTCCAAGGACGTGGATGGGTTCCATCCGGAGAATAGGCGATTGTTCATGGAATTTGTCTATAATTTTGAGCCAGTTTTTCCCACCGCAATTTTAATGGCGGCCAAAGAGGGAACAAATCATAGTTTGGAGGGGGTGAGGGTGGCGGCCCTGGTCAATTCCGACACGCTTGGTCAGATTTTGAAATTATTGTTTGAAAAAGAGGGTTCTGATTTTAAGTATTTGGTGCGTAGTGTTTGTTCGTTGGGCGAGGCGGAAAATAATCTAAAATTGGCAGATGTTGTGATTACGGCTTGCGGTTGTCCGGGTTTATTGACCGGTGAGATGGTTAGGGAGAGCGCGGTTGTGATTGACGGTGGAATTTATCGAGCTAAAGATGGAAAGATTGTTGGCGATGTCGAACGCGCGAGCGTCGAGAAAAAAGCCTATTTTTTAACCCCGGTGCTGGGTGGTATCGGGCCTTTGGTGATCGCTTTGCTTTTGAAAAATGTTTATCTGGCGGCGAAGACGCAAACGAGATAAGGCCGTGCGATTATAGATGCGATTATAGAAAAGATATAGAAAAGACCTCGCAACGCGAGGTCTTTTTGGTTTCGATATTTTAATTGTCTTTAAGTATCTCAAGAGGATTTTCCAAAAGCCGATCGGCGTCGGCTTTCTCGACAAAAATTTGGCGTATAATAGACTCGTTAGCCGTGTTTTCCAGAATGCGTCTGACCAGATAGGCTGTGCCATCTAGCGGTTTCCCGAGCGGGCAATAAAAACGGACATGCCCACCCGTCTTAAGAATGGCCGTGCCAACGAGTTCGCCTATTCCGTAGAGTACCTGGTTTTCAGCTCTATCTTCTGGGACATGCAATTCTTTCTTTGTTGCTAAACCGAATGCAATCGAGCGGATATTATGCGATGCCCCGGCATAAAAACAAATGTCGTGATTTTCAAGAATCTTTTTGGTGTGGCGTTCGAAAGCTGCGTCGGTTTCCGCCTTGCGCGTGTAGACAGGTGGCTCTATGTTGCCCTGTCTGGCCACCTCTACTTCGTGATCCCAATAGGCGCCTTTAACCAGTCTGATTGCGATGGGGAGATTTTTTTCACGAGCCCATTCAAGCAGGTTGGCTAAATCGCGATCAGTGTCGCGCAAATAGCTTTGGATGGCGATGCCAAAATGAGGCCAATGATGAAAGGTGAGATTAGAGCGCAGACGTCGGTATGCTTCGATGGTGATATCTTTGAATCTATACTGTTCCATGTCTATCCAGACGAATGCCCCGATTTCCACGGCTTTCAATAAAATCGGTTCGATAGAGCGGCACAATGATTCTACTGATTTTTCAAAATTGTTCGGATCAGGAGTTGAACATAGACTGGACGGCTTAAGCGCAATATTGATTTTTGGCGCGTAACCCCAGTCCATGTTTGAGCCGCTATCGCCAAGCGTCTTCCACGGCTCGTCTGTTTCCAGTTGCGCGAGGAGGAGATAATATAGGCGGCGGTAGTCGCGCGCTTTAGATTCATCAGTTAATGATTCGCCGATGATATCGATGGTGCAGGCAAAACCACGCTTACGCAATTTTTCTATGGTTTTAGCAGCCGTTTTTGAATCGTTGTTTATCAGAAAGACGCTGGCAACTTTTTCGGTTTCGGCGCGGATAAATTTGTCGGCCATTATGGTAATGAGTTTGTTGTTGTATCGAATAGCCCATAAAAATAGTCTGACTGGCCAAGGCAGGTTTTGAATTTTTTGCTCCCGGAAATGATGGTTAAGATATTGTATTGTTGTTTCGGGCGTAGGCAATAATGGCAGCTTTTCGATAAAGCGCAGGATTTTAGTCTTGAAGCTTACATTGCGCATGCAGCGTTCAAGAATCCGTCCGGATAACCCCTGGAACATCGGTGGTTTTTTGCTACCGATCGTCACCAAAAGCTGTTTACCTCTTTTTTTGATGTCTCGTTCTAATTCCCCGGCCATTATCAGATCCCCCTTATTCCATGGGCGGTTATTGTCTTGTCGAAGAACGCACTGTTTCTTTAAGTTACCTTTGTTTTAACATACCATTGAAAAATTTCAAGACATTGTATAATGCCACCCTATTCTGGACTCTTGAGGTATTTTAAAATTTGGCATG
>CAYYTW010000065.1:0-3963 GCA_964474765.1 uncultured Candidatus Saccharibacteria bacterium | reverse complement strand
CGCCATGAGATTATGGTCTCAAGGAGTCCAGAATGTATCTGGCATTATGCAGAAAAACCGTTCGTACAAAAAAACGGGCAATGCGCCCGTCTTAAATTTGTTATCTTTCAACTATCAAAGAGACAGCCTCCCCGCCGCCGAGACACAGACTTGCCATGCCTCTTTTGGCGTCTTTCTGCTTCATCGCATACAAAAGTGTTACCAGAACCCTGGCTCCGCTGGCGCCGATCGGATGGCCCAGAGCGACCGCTCCGCCGTTGACGTTAACCTTGGCCGGATCGATCCCCAGAGTTTTAATCACCGCGACGCTGGAAGTCGAAAAGGCCTCATTGATCTCGTGAAGATCGATATCGTCCGGTTTTAGCCCAGCCTTTTTCAAAGTTTCAGGAATGGAAAAAATGGGCGCTGCCAGGATCATTTCTAATTCAATTCCGGCTGTGCCTTGGGCAACAATTGTCGCCAACGATTTGATTTCTAACTCCTTCGCTTTCTCTTCGGACATGACCAGGACCGCCGCGGCGCCGTCGGATATTTTCGAAGCGTTACCGGCTGTCACCTGACCATTTTTTTCTTTGGCAAAGACCGGACGGAGCTTGGCCAAGATTTCCAAGCTGGTCCGCTGGGGCGTTTCGTCTGTTGCAAAAATAATTGGATTGCCCTTTTTCTGCGAGATCTCTATCGGAACAATTTCTTCTATAAAATTTCCGGCGCCAATAGCCGCAAGAGCCTTCTGATAAGAAGCGGCGGCAAATTCATCCGCCTCCGCCCGACTAATGCCGTATTTTTTCGCCACCAGCTCCGCGGCATAGCCCATATGAAAATCGCTGATCATGTCCCAAAGGCCGTCGATGATCATTCCGTCGATCAGTTTGTTATGACCCATGCGATAACCGGTTCTGGCGTTCGGTAGATAATAAGGAACCAAGCTCATATTTTCCATGCCGCCAGCAACAACGATATCTGCTTCGCCAGAAACAATGCGACTATGAGCGAGCATAATCGCCATCAAACCAGAACCGCAAACCTTGTTGATGGTCAACGCGGCCACGCTAACCGGCAAACCAGCTCGCAACATTGCCTGTCGGGCCGGGTTCTGCCCAAGGCCGGCGGGCAGAACATTGCCCATGATCACTTCGTCAACCAAATTTTTTTCCAGCTTTGCCCGTCGAAGGACTTCCGCGATCACGATCGCGCCCAACTGCGTTGCCGGCATTTCTTTCAGGGTTTCCAGAAAATTTCCAATCGCTGTTCTGACTGCTGACACAATAACAACTTTCTTCATCTGCTCTCTAGCCTCCTTAAGTTTTAGGAATTTTCAACAATGATTTTTAATGAGCTTACCAGCATTTTAGGATTTTTTTTTGAATTTGACAAGTATGTCCTTGAAATTTACAGTAAGTATGTTATTTTTATAGGGGAATTAGAACGAACTTTGTTAAATTATATAGAAGCAGAGATGGAGGGGGCAAAAAATGCCGACGGAGAAAACCAAAGGAAAAACCGATGTTTTTAACATTGATGAATACCTGGCCGATGAACAAAAAATGATGCGGGATGTAGTCAGAAAATTTATTGACAGGGAGTATAAGCCGATCATTATGAAATGCTTTGAAGATGATCGTTTTCCGATCGAAATCGTTCCTCAATTAGTTGAATTGGGCCTCTTGGGAATTAAAACTAGCGAGAAGTATGGCGGATCAGGGATGGACTATATGACTTACGGGCTGATCTGTCAGGAACTGGAACGTGGGGACAGCGGTTTGCGGAGCTTCGTTTCTGTCCAAAACCTGGCTATGTATCCGATCGAAATGTTCGGCAGTAACGAACAAAAAGACCTCTGGCTGCCGCGTTTGGTCAACGGGGAGATCGGTTGTTTCGGCTTAACCGAACCGGATCACGGCTCGAACCCGGCCGGGATGAAAACCTACGCGAAAAAAGATGGCGATAACTATATTTTGAACGGCACGAAAATGTGGATCACTAACGGCAATATTGCCGATTTAGCGATTGTTTGGGCCAAGACCGATCAGAATGATCAAACCGGAAAAAGCATTCGCGGCTTCTTGGTCGAGAAAGATCGCAAAGGATTTTCGGCCGTTAAAATGCTACATAAAGGATCATTGAGAGCTTCGGAAACCGCCGAACTAATTCTGGATGACGTCGTGGTGCCGGCAACAAATATGTTACCTGGTACTGATATTGGTTTGAAAGCGGCGTTTATGTGCCTTAATGAAGCCAGATATGGGATTGCCTGGGGTGTCGTTGGCGCGGCCATCAACTGCTATGAATGCGCGCGCGACTACTGTGATTCCCGCATTCAGTTCGGAAAACCGATCGCTTCTTACCAGTTGATTCAGGCCGCCTTGGCGGAAATGCTGACAAAGATCAATTACGGACAATTAGCCGTTTGGCAATTGGCGCAGCTGATGGCAAAGGACGACCACCATAAACATCTTGCCATTTCGATGGAAAAGCTGGACAACAGCCGGATGGCGCTCGAGGTAGCGTTGGCCGCCGTATTCGCGATGGGAGCGAATGGAATTTCGCTCGAATATCCGCCCATTCGCCACCTGGCCAATCTGATTGCTGTTAATATTTATGAAGGCACCGAGAATGTTCATTTATTAACTCTCGGTCGCCACATCACCGGTATCCAGGCTTTCTCGTAAACAGATCTATAATTTTCTCGAATCGGGGCGCAATGCCCCGTATTTTTATTCGCAAAAAATCGGGGCATTGCGCCCCGCGTCTTTTTCGACTAAGATTATTTCTTTTGGTATTTAAAAAATCCTTCGCCCGATTTATAACCGAGCCTGCCGGCTCCCATCATTTCTTCGAACAACGGACATGGCTTATATTTCGCGCCCAATTTCTCATGCATGAATTTCAGAATATCAAGACAGATATCAAGTCCGATTAAGTCGGCTAATTCCAAAATTGGCATTGCCTTGCTGGTACCAACTCCCATCAAAATCGTTTGGTTGACATCTTCGGCAGAGACAATCCCTTCATAAACCGCCCAAGCCGCTTCATTGATACCGGTCATCAAAACCCGGTTGGCGATAAAAGCCGGGTGATCCTTGGATTGGACAATGACTTTTCGGCCGATTCTCTGGCTCAATTCCGAGATGATTTGGAAAGTTTCGTCGGAGGTATAGTGACCACGAATCAGTTCGATTAGAGTAACAAGTGTCGGCGGATTCATAAAATGCATACCCATGAATCGATCGGGCCGGGTAGTTGCCTCGGCTAAATCACTAATTGAGATCGAAGAGGTGTTGGTGGCAAAAATTGTTTCCGGGCGGCAGACCTTATCCAGTTGCCTGAAAATTTCCGCCTTAACCTCGAATTTTTCGTAAACGGCCTCAATAATCAAATCTGCCCCGATCAGACCCTCAATGGTGATGGCCCTATACAGATGTGATAAATATTCCTCGAATTGTTCATCGCTGATTTCTTCCTTGTCTCTCTTTTTTTTCAGGCGTCCAAAAATTGTCTCATGCGCCTTTTCGACCGCGGCCATATTTTTATCGAAAGATATCACCCGGAAGCCGGACTGGATAAAAACTTGTATAATCCCCTGCCCCATTACTCCGGTTCCGACCACACCGATCGTTTGAATTTCGCGTTTCATGCTTTCCTCCATTATCTTATCTTTTTTAATTTTAATTTCGCGCGAAGCGCGAATCAAGGTTCTGCGAGTTCGCCGAATGGCAGACGAGCAGGTTCTTATCTTTTTTAATTTTGTTTTCGGCAGCCGCCGAAAGAACTTGCCCGTTAGGGATACTTCGCCCTTGGGGCGAAGTAGTTCATATTTGACAAGGTTCAATTATAAAAACATATGAAAACATCTGTTTTCTACTCGCTTCGCTCGTATATGAAAACAATTTAAACGATATTTTCAGTCCTGTCAACCCCCTGTATAATGCCACCCTATTCTGGACTCTTGAGGTATTTTAAAAT
>CAYYTW010000064.1:0-4125 GCA_964474765.1 uncultured Candidatus Saccharibacteria bacterium | reverse complement strand
ACGCCATGAGATTATGGTCTCAAGGAGTCCAGAATGTATCTGGCATTATGCAGCAGTTCCAAATCAGAATTTCGAATAGCTGGGAAAGATCGAGCGGGTGGAAAATATTTACCGAAATAAAGTTTTAAACGCGCCCAAAATTATTTTCGGCATGTTGAAAGCGCAACGAAAACGTCTGAACAAACTTCAGAAGAAATACGGCAAACAATATACTCTTCCCAACGAGTTGGAATAAAAACAATAAAAACGCCTCGATTCTATCGAGGCTTTTTTGACTGTCAGGAACTATGGCGGTAAAATAAATAAAGACCCTTTATTATGGAGATAGACGAATACATCAAAAAATATATTTGGCGTATGTAATATAAGTAGCGTAAATCGGCTTCTAACTAAATAAATATGAAAATTCATTTTATCGGCGTCGGCGGAATCGGGGTCAGCGGATTGGCTGGGTTTTATTTGTCAAAAGGACACAAGGTAAGCGGGTCAGATTTGTCCGATTCGCCGATTATTCAGGCGCTTAAACAACAAGACGCTAAAATTTTTATCGGGACGCATAATTCCAAAAACCTTTCGAACGAGGTTGATTTAGTTGTTTATACCGCCGCCGTCGAGCCGGACAACCCGGAATTGCAAAAAGCCAAAAAATTGGGCATCAAATGCCAGACTTACGCGCAAGCCCTTGGCGATTTGACTAAAAAAATGTTTACAATAGCTGTTTCCGGCATGCACGGGAAAAGCACGACTACTGCTATGTTGGCTTTGGTTCTAGAAAAAGCTGGGCTGGATCCGACGGTGATTGTCGGAACCCGATTGCGCGAGTGGGGAAATCGTAATTTTCGAGTGGGAAAATCTAAATATCTGGTTATTGAGGCCGATGAATACAACGTCTCCTTTTTAAATTATTGGCCGAAAATAATTGTTTTGACGAATATCGAAGAGGAACACCTGGATTATTATAGAGATTTAAAACACATAATGGCGACGTTTAAAAAGTATGTGTCGCGCTTGGGAAAAAATGGAGTTTTGGTAGCGAATAGAGAAGATAATAATGTGCGGCGATTATTAAATCCGAAATTCGAAGCACATTCTCGCTTGCGAAGAACTTGTTCCAATCCGATGCGAGGAACTTGTTCCAATCCGAAACAAATTCAAAATTTAAAATTCAAAATTCAAAACTATTTTTTAAAGCAAAAAGAAGCGGGGAGGCTGAAAAAGATTTTAAAAATTCCCGGAGAACACAATGTTTCTAACGCCTTAGCAGTGTTAATGGTGGCACGGGAGTTAAAAATACCCGACAAAATAACATTTGAAGCTTTATCAGAATTCCGCGGCACCTGGCGGAGAATGGAATACCGAGGTATGGTCAACGACGCGAAAATTTATGACGATTACGGACATCACCCGACAGAGATTAGGGCAACCTTGCAGGGCGCAAGAGAGTTGCTTGGTTCCTCCCTTTTGCAAAGGGAGGTTAGGAGGGATTTAAAAAGTAAGCGGTTTGAAAATACAAAAATCCACCCCACCCCTCCTTTGCAAAAGGAGGGAGAAAGACTGTGGTGTGTTTTTCAACCTCACCAATATCAACGGACTTATAAATTATTTGATCAGTTTGTCGGCGCGTTTGGCGATGCCGATCGGTTAATTTTATTGCCGATTTACAGCGTGGCGGGGAGGGAGAAAGTGGGCGTAAAGAAAAAAGTGAGCTCTAAAATGTTAGCTAAAGCGATAGTAAAGAGGAATCAGGAACTAGGAATTAGGAAGCAGGTTTTATTTATAGATCCTTCCCTCAAAGCGGAAAATTATCTCAAAGAGAATCTTAAAAAAGGTGATGTTTGCGTAATTATGGGAGCGGGGGATATCTATAAGCTAACTGAAATGCTATTTGATAAACATCACAAAAACGCTTAATTCAACAAAGGGGATAAAAAAATGGTCGAGCTTAGCTCGACCATTTTGGTCTTGTTCGATTATAGCAATTAGGCATCTGCCACATTTGCTTTAATTCGGAGGCGATAACGCTCCATTTCCAGATCAAACGAGGTTTGTTTTTGTTCGGGGTTGGCGCAAGCCAATTTTTCCTGATCTCGGGCGCTCAGAAGTATCATCGCACCAGCAGATCCGCCACGCGCCCCCGAAGAGTCTTTGTCTTTTATATCTACTCCAAAAACATCTTTGCAGAACTGGCTAATTTGGACATTTGACTCGTGGTCGGTTCTAATGCTTACTTTTATATATTGATCGTCTACAATACCGATCACCACTGCCAAATGGGCTTGCCCGACACGTAAAAGCCAATCGGCTATTACGGGAATGCAATATTGTTGCGCGTCTTTAATGTGGCCAATACCACAGAGCGCCAAGCAGCCAGAAAAAATTTTTTCGGTATCTAACCCAAGCGCCCCGAAAAAGCCTTTTGTTAATTCGTAGTGTTCGGCAAGATGTTTAAATGTCGAATAGTCGCCGAGAAATATTAATTCCCGAAGCGCTTCGGCATCAAAATTAAATTCTGCGTTTTCGTCAGCCTTCGATAGACTCTTAGTGTCTATTTCAATCGCAACGGCCAGAGCGGTAGCAAGGGGGTCCGGATAGACAAATTCAAACCCCAATTTTTTTAGTAAATAGTAAATTATCGTTGCGTTAGCGCCCGTTCTTTTTTTAATAACGAGACATTCTTCACAAATCGAATTTTCGTGGTGGTGATCTATTATAATATTCGGCATAACGTTGATGGCGGCGTTGTTCATGCCACAATCACAAAAAATTACCAACCCATAATTACTTTTATTTTTTTCCCAAAACAATTCATCTTGCAGCTCCATGCCAAAGTGATTTATTATTGCAATATTTTGCGGATGCTTGTTCATACTAGAAACAAAAATATCCGCCTTAATACCGCGCCTATCCACAAGTTCTTGCAGGGCAAACGCAGAATTTATCGTATCAGGATCAGCGTTTCTATGAGTGATACAAGCAATCCTTTTATCCCCAGGCAGATTGTTTATTTTTTCTTCGAACTGCTGCTTTTCTCCGTCGCTTACGAGCGACTTTTTGTATTTTCCTTCTTTCACTTTTATCTCTTCCTTTTTTGGTTAATTTTCAAGGAACTGCCGGGTCGCGGTTGGCCCCACAGTGTCTTTATTTTTAAAGGATAGGACTAGCCAGCAAACTTGTCAAGAGCGCATTATTAAGGTATGATAATTGGGGTTTCAAGGACTTATACAAAATGCGGGCCTGTAACATAGCTTGCCCCACTAAATATTTTTTAGACCTCGTTTATTACGAAACTCCGCCGACACGGAAACAAGGATATTCAACCGAGAAGAGGATAAAAATATTTAGAGGGGTGAAGTAGTGTACCCGGTTTGTTCACCCGCCCGAATTTTGTCGGGGGCCGATAGCTCAGTTGGTAGAGCATCCGGTTTGCATCCGGAAGGTTTGGGGTTCGAGTCCCCATCGGTCCACCGGATATACGATAAAATACTTGTATCCATATATGCCGACACAAAGGCGAGTAATTATTGTTCACGGATGGGATAATTATCCCGAGGATGGATGGTTTCCGTGGCTAAAAAAAGAGCTTGAAGCCAGAGGTTTTGAGGTAATCGTTCCGCGATTGCCGGACACGAAGACACCGAGAATACAAAATTGGATGCCAGCTCTGGCTGACGCGATAGGGGAGATTGACGAGCAAACCTATCTGGTGGGCCATAGTATGGGGTGTCAGACCATCGCGCGGTATTTAGAATCGTTGCCCGAAGGAAAAAGGGCCGGCGGCGCTGTTTTTGTTGCCGGATTTTTCAAGCGGCTGACTGGACTAGAAGATGAGGAAGAAGTAAGAGAAACCTCCAAGCATTGGCTGGAGACGCTGGTTGATTTAAACAAAGCACGAAAACATCTCAAGGACAGCATTGCGATTTTTTCTGACAATGATCCGTATGTTCCATTGGATAATCAAGATGATTTCAAAAATTTGCTTGGTTCGAAGATTATTATCGAGCACGAAAAAGGGCATTTCAGCGGCGCGCTGAACGATTGCTTTGAATTGCCGATTGTCCTTGATTCGTTACTTGCTGCATAATGCCAGATACATTCTGGACTCCTTGAGACCATAATCTCATGGCG
>CAYYTW010000063.1:0-4453 GCA_964474765.1 uncultured Candidatus Saccharibacteria bacterium | reverse complement strand
ACGCCATGAGATTATGGTCTCAAGGAGTCCAGAATGTATCTGGCATTATGCAGGACATAAAATCGTGCCGCATATGCGAAATAAAAAAATGCCGGCAAGTCCACTGGGTTCTTCTCGAGAAAAACTCGATGATAATCCCCCGCCCCGATGAAATCACAGAAAAAAACGCTATAGCGTGAAAATATTTGAAAATGTGTTTGAGAATATGCGCTACGGAGTGCCGAAACAAAAAATGCATGCATTAATGCGGGTATTTTTTGAGATAAATAATTGTCAGTTTTTTCTCGGTTTAGAATCCCAGAACCTAATCGATTTAGCGTTGTTCTTCTCTACTCAGATGCTCTCTAAACTTATTTAATCTCTTCGCTATTTCTTGTATTCTCGAAACATCTTTGTTGTTATAAATATATTTATATTTTAAAACCTGTCCCCTTTCTCCAATATTAACAGATGTCCGGCCTTTATCAATTAAAGCCTTAAATTCTTTGCGTAAATTTTCTAAATTTTCGTTTTTATTTTCCATAAATTTATTTTTCTAAAATTCTAATACCCGTTGCCCGACTGAAAATTTTGATAGTTTCTTCTAGGTCTTTTCTAATATCCGTGTGTTTTTCCCAGTCATTCAAACGATCTTTTAACAATTTTATACGCCAACGGCTAAGGTGTGCCAGTTGTTTATTTGCTTTTTCCCTCGCATCATAAAGAACCTGGGTAATTGGCTGCCTTATATGCTCCCACCTTTCATCAACGGGCATAAAGTCCTGGGCTATAATATCATTGGCATTAAATCGATCGCAACCATTTCTTTTCTTGCCCTCAGAAACAAAAATGTTTACGTAGAAAAAATCAATTAGAACTCTTGCGTGAATAGCAAAAGATTCCCACAATAAATTTCGCTCAAATGTAAAACATGGAACTTTAAGACGCCCGCATGTTTCCTCAAACATCCATATTTCATATTTTAAATCACCTAACATTTCCTCTCTACTCGTAGTAATTTTATCCTTATTTTGCCAATACGCTTTATCGATTTTCATAAGTTTACCCACCAAAAAAGGCACTCGAAATGCCTCTTTTTATTAAGATTACGCCGGAATTATTAAGATTGCAGTGACTTTCAAATTCCAGCTTCCATAAATTTTATTTTAACGCTCGGCATTTTTTAATTGTTTCCAATATTCTGGATGGTTAATTCTATTATTTAATAATGTTGCGCTATTATTTTTCACCTTGTTTTGTGAAACATTTTTATCTTCCTGAAAAATAATTTCAAAAACATCATCTTTTTCAAAAAGTGATTTTTCATTCTTGCCAATTTTTTTCTCTATTATCGGCAAAAAATCCTTGTTTATTTCATAACCAATTGAATTCCTACTTAATTCACGTGCCGCCTTTGAGGTTGTTCCACTGCCCAGAAAAGGATCGAGGACGCTTTCTCCGACAAAACTAAACATTTTTATACAAATGAATTCAAGCCGGGCGACATCGTAGTGGCAAGAAACGATGACGGCATACATTAATAATACTGTGACCAAAAATAGACTGTCAGCATAAACAAAAATGGCCCATATAAGCCATTCCACAAAAAATTATCCACAGCGTTAACCAACGATAAATTAACTATTATCCTCGGGCTTTTTTGCGCGGCGAGAATTCAACGACATCTTCGCGCCCTCGATCAATAATAAATTAAACGCTCCGACGCCGAAGATTAAAATCCATTCCCGCCAGCCCAAGACAACTGTTTTTAAAAGCCCCCGCAAAAAAGGAAAATAGATGGCCGCTGCCAGCATCAAAACGCCTAAAAGTACCGAAAAATTTACATACATATTGGAAAAAGGATTAAACTGCCAGAGATTCTTTTTTAAATTGCGGCAGGCAAAAATCAAAAACAAAGAATCAATAGCCAGACCGGCAAAAACAATTGTGCGGACGCGCGATAATTCAACGCCGGAAATCCACAACCAAATAAAAAGGCTGAAAAGAACCAGGTCGGTTAAAATGCCAACAGCGAATATATAAATTTTCATCTCTCTGGTCAGTAAAGGATGATCGACTGCTTCCGGCTTACGCTCCATAACATCTTTCTCCTTTTTTTCGGTGGTTAAAGCCATTGCCGGCGGAGTGTCTACAATTAAATTATTCCACAAAATCTGGCCGGGCAATAGCGGGAGCGGGAAACGAAAAATAACGCTCAAGCCTATCAATAATATTTCAGTAAAACTACCCTCCAAAAGATAAACAACAATCTTCCTGATATTATTCATGATCTGGCGTCCCTCCCCCACCGCTGTAACCAAAATATCGAAATTATCGCTCAAAAGGATAAGATCGGACGCCCCCTTGGCCACTTCGGTGCCCGAACCTAAAGCAACGCCGATGTCGGCGCTTCTCAAGGCGGGCGCGTCATTAACCCCATCGCCGGTCATCGCTACCACCCGTCCCATTTTCTGCCAGGCGTCAATGATTCTTAATTTATGGCGCGGCTCAACGCGAGCATAAACCTTAATCCCCTTCACGCGCTTTTCAAATTCTTCATCGCTCATTTTATCTAACTCGCTTCCTTCTATAATATTTTTGTGCTCAACTCCCAGACTCAATTCATCAGCAATTGCCTTGGCAGTGAGCTTATGATCGCCGGTAACAATAATCGGATTCATCCCGGCGCGACGGCAGAGCTCAATCGCTTTCTTCGCCCCTTTCCTAAGGGGGTCTCTTAGGGAAATAAGACCGGCAAAAACCAAACCGCTTATTATCTCCGGCTTTAATCCGGTTTTCTGATGGTCGGGCATTTTTTGGTAGGCCGCGGCCACAACCCTCGCTCCTCTGGATGTCAATTCTTCAATTTTATCCGCGAATTCCTTGCGCCCAGATTCATTCAAAACGACTGGCCGCCCGCCGATTTCTAAAAAATTAGATTTTTCAAGAATCAATTCCGGCGAACCTAAAACATACAAAACGGTTTCGTTTTCAGAAATACGGAATAAACTGGCTGAATATTTATACGCCGAATCGAAAATCGTTCGGTCGATTTCGATATATTGTCTAAGCAATTCCTTCTTATCAAGTCCGGCCTGAATGCCAGCCAGCAACACCGCTCTTTCAGTCGGCTCGCCGCGGACTATCCACTGATGCAATTCGTCATCGGGGTTTTCAATGAACGCGTTGCTCGCTAATACAGCAACCCTCAAAACCTGAAGACTCGCGCCATCCAATCCCCCGCCTAAATCTTTATTTGGGTAGTCGCCGTGAAAATGAGGGAAAATGCAATCAACTTGCATTTTAGCTTCGGTCAAGGTTCCGGTTTTATCGGTGCAGATAACCGAGGTGCTGCCCAAAATTTCCGCCGCCACCAACTCTTTAACCAATCCCCTCTTTTTCAAAATTTTCCGCATCCCAAAAGCGAAAGTTACCGTTACCGCGGCTGGCAGGCCCTCTGGGATTGCCGCCACCGCCACCGCCACACTGATTATCAACATTTCAAACTTATCCCGGCCGGTAGCCGCGCCCAAAACAAAAAGCCCGACGCAAAGCAGCAAAATTACTCCTCCTAAAACTTTGCTAAAATGAATAACTTTTTTTTGATAAGGCGTTTTCTCTTCCTCGACCCCGCCAACTAATTCGGCAACCTTCCCAAGCTCTGATCGGCTCCCGGTTTCAGTCACCAAGACCCTGCCCCAACCAGACTCAACAATACATCCCATATAAACCATGTTATCTCTGTCGGCCAACGGCGCGTCGGCAGGCATAATTTCTATTGTTTTCAAAACCGGAATCCACTCGCCAGTCAAAGACGCCTCATTAATTTTTAAATTATGCGCCCCAATCAATCTTCCATCAGCCGGAATCTTATCACCCGGGTTTAAAATGATCACGTCGCCCGGAACTACATCGGCTCCATCTATCTCTTTTTGATTACCGTCTCTGATAACCAGCGCCTTGTCTTTAATAACCTTCTTCAGCTCGGTTAAAATATTGTTAGTTTTATTTTCCTGGAAAAATCCGATAAGCGTATTCAAAAAAACCGCGGCCAGAATAATGCCCGCGTCCACATAGTCGTTCAGCAAAGCGGCAACCAAACCGGCCAAAAGAAGAATGTAAACCAAGGGGCTTTTTAGCTGCCTGAAAAATATTTTAATCCGGGAAACTCTTTTTTCTTCGAGCAATTTGTTATGACCGAAAGCCGCTAATCGTTTTTGCGCCTCCTTTCCCCATAGACCTTCCGGCCCGCTTTCTAATTTCTTGTACGCATTGCTGATTCCTAAACTATGCCACATTTTTTATTAATTCTTTCCGCCAAAGGCAGATCCGCCTCGGGCGGAAAATCGTAAATCTTAGTTTATTCTACCATAAAAACTGTTAATTACTTTATATCAATTTTTCAGACAAAAAGAAAGGGCATGTATAATGCCACCCTATTCTGGACTCTTGAGGTATTTTAAAATTTGGCATG
>CAYYTW010000062.1:0-4617 GCA_964474765.1 uncultured Candidatus Saccharibacteria bacterium | reverse complement strand
CATGCCAAATTTTAAAATACCTCAAGAGTCCAGAATAGGGTGGCATTATACACTCCGTTTGCAAACGGCGTAAAAAACCGTATAATGATAATATGTTATATTTTGCCTCGGCCGTCCAAAACGCCATAAGCTTTTGTCGTTCCTTATATGACTTTCTGCAGAAAGCGACTTTTAATTATAGTGATTTATTAGATATCCTAATCGTCGCCGCACTCATTTTCTTTCTATTCGAACTTTTTAAAAGCACCCACTCAATGCCAATTTTGTTTGGCATTTTATTTTTAGCCATCCTCTACGGACTCAGCGTCTTTTTTCAGCTCCGTCTCACCCAAACCATTTTTAACGCGTTATTCGGCATCTTCGTGATAATCTTAGTAATCGTTTTTCAAAAAGAGCTGCGCCGATTTTTCGGATTGATCGGCGTCATTGGATTCCAAAGAAAAAACTTTTTCCCCCAAGAAGCCGTTTTACAAATCCTGGTCAAAACCATAAATCAACTAGCGGAACATCGGACTGGCGCGCTTTTTGTTTTTCCTGGCAACGAAAATCTTGAACGACATTTAGAGGGCGGGTTTCTCCTCGGTGGAAAAATTTCAAAATCCTTAATTTTAAGCCTTTTTGATACTTCTTCGCCCGGCCATGACGGGGCGGTAATTATTGAAGGCGACGAAGTAAAAAGATTCGCCGTCCACCTGCCATTAGCTGAAAGCATTGAAGCGGCAAGAAAATATGGGACTCGCCATCGAGCCGCTTTGGGCTTATCCGAAAAAACGGACGCCTTGGTGGTGGTTGTGTCCGAAGAAAAAGGCACTATCACTTTCGTCCACAACCGAAAGATGATAATGGTAAACGATGCCGACGAGCTCGAGAAAAAATTAAGAGAATTCTTCAATAAAAAATTTCCGCAGGCGCGAATCCACTCTTACACCAAATCGCTTTTGAGACATACTCCAATAGCGACTCTTTCTCTTGCAATAGCCTTTTCTCTTTGGCTATTTATAAGCTATAACATCTCCGAAATCCAGCGAAAATTCGCCGCGCCGATTCAGTTTAAAAATCTGTCTGCCGATTTTGTCGCCGACAACTACAACCCCGAAGATATCGTTATCGTTCTATCGGGACGCGAATCGGATTTTAAATCACTGGATCCGCAAAACCTCAAGGCCTCAATTGATCTTTCTAAAACAGCAACTGGCTGGCACACGGTTCTTGTCAAGAAAGAAAACATAAACCACCCATCCGCTTTGTCCATCGTTAATATCGAACCAGAAATTATTAAAGTGCATATCATAAAAAAAGTAGTAGAAGAATTTGAGCGGCAATAATATTATTACCGTCGTAATTAAAGAAGCCCCACAATAGCGCGGGGCTTTTTATCTATTAATCGAGAAATACCTCGTGATCGGCTCGATAAAACATCTGCGGCTGTTGAAATGAATTATTGTTTTCGAGAGTGTATTCGAATGCTTCGCTAATGCTTATCTTGCCGTCAGCGTCTTTATCCGCCGTTTCGCGGCTGAAAGCGCTGAAGAAAAGTTTAGAGAAAGCGCGGCCATCGCAGACCGCATCTTTTTCATTGGCGGAAATTGTTATACGATTTTTACCGGCTAATCTTTCCGCAAAACCCCCGCCATAGCATTGTGTGAAAACGAAGATTCCCGCGCCGGGTTTAATTTTGTCAACGCAGGCGGAAAAATCAAATTCGTCTAAGTATCTGCCGAAAAGGCCGATCTCGGCAATTTTTTGTTTTTTTGGATGCTGCGATAAAATTGTTCCGCAAGTATCCGGTATTAACAATCTTTCGTCGAGACGGCCATGATCAGTAACATACACAAACAAAAGATCATTTGGACCAATTTTATTCGCGAGATACCGGAAACAAAGCCTGATTGATTTGGCGTCAGCCGGAGCATTCACCGGATAAGACCTGTTTTGATTTCCCGTAGCATCAAAAATGATAATATTCTTCCGAAGAAATCCGCTTTTCAACAAAACATTATACGCGGTTTCTATATTCTTTACGTGCCTTTCCTCTGTCTGTCCGCTAATTAAAGCCGCGTATTTTTGCCCAGTCGTTTCCGCCGCTAGAGAAAATTTTGGTCTGGGGTTAATATTTTTCGCCGCGCAGCCAGCCAGTAAAACAAAGACAGCTATCAAAACCGCAAAAACATATAATCTTTTCAATTCACCCCCTTGTCTGTTATGTTTGTATTTTTTGTGCGATTAACGCAACCCTACAGCCTACTTTATTCGACGGCCGCGCCAACCTTAAACCGGCATTAAAAACGTCCTCTCGCCCCGCTGACAAACGCGGCCAGCCAAAAAGAATAAACTATCGGACTGAAATAATGGAAAAATTGGTCAACTTTCTGTTTGTTCTGGTCGGTTGTAACTAAATAAAGAGTAATCGCCACCAGAGTGTGAATTCCCATTCCGACGAGCCCGGCAATGCCGCAAAGACTGTGAAAGTTCAAAATCAAATCATTGCCCAAAAGAAACATTTTGCTTGTTCCGATGCAGTCAAAAACAAAACCGGCGACAAAAGATGACAAATTTATTTTTTCCAGACCGGCGCAAAACGAATGGCCGACCGCGAAGCTATAAAAACAGCACGACAGAACAATGGCGATAACCATAAATTTCATTTTTCTGCTACCCCCATTTTTTTATCAAGGAGCTCCACATCAGTAAGTCCACGATAAACAAATTACTCCGTTGCGTCAACCCAGTTAGAAATTAGACATCGCACAGATTGCAGCAATAATTAAATTTGTCGCGTTGGCGAGATAGGCTCGCAATTTTCTAATTTTTAATGGGGTCAATAAAAAACCCGCTGCTTTTCTGTGCGCGGGTATAAGTGAGTATGAATCTCACCCGAGCTTAAGCTCGGAAACAATAAAAACTTTTTATGTTTGGCATAAAATCTTTTCAAAAATTTCTTCATACTTTTCGATCATCAGCGCCACATCAAGTTTTTTGCCGACTTCGTAAGAAGCCTGTCGTAATTTCAACCACCTCTCGTCGCCTCGTTCCAGATACATATAATAGAGATCGGATAACATTTTCAATTTTAAGTAAACAGTCATCGGTTCGTATGGCTCTATGAAACAACCGTTGCCTTCGGTGGTGACCGGATTATATTCTTCTATATATTCCGCGGGCCCGCCAGTACAGCTGGCTATGTTGATATTACCATTAAACACCGCTATTTGGTCGCTGGTGCCACAGGCTTCCCAGCCAGGCCAGGGACAACTTAACCAGATATCGCAAGCCATGGCCGCGTTTCTTCTAAGTTCCAGACTATACGACGGTAAGAAAATCGCCTTGCTCATTAAGCCGTTCGAGCATAAATTAGCAAATTCGCCAATCCACCCTAGACAATAATTATCGTTTTCGTGAGCGCGACCCGCCCCAAATAATTGAATATCCAAACCTTCTAACGCGCCGAATGGCGTGTTAACCCACTCACCTCTTTTAGCACAAATCGCTCGGGCAATCGGCGCCAGCATCGGCCATTGGTTTTTATATCTATCCAACCTTCTGACCCAGCCAACAATGAGCTTTTCCGGGTTAAGTGTTCGGTCGGTCGTTTGACCAATATGTTCCAGAAAATTTCTTTTGTCAGCCAAATGCGCTTCCCAAAGTTTCAGCGCGGTAATCCCCCCTCTTTTTTCCAGCGCTTTGATGCGGGGGGAAATTCCTATCTTCCGACTGGAACCATTTCTGATCCCGGTTATCTTGTGAGCGAACTCCCGAAAAATTCCGTTTTTGGCCAGTCGCGCGTGTTCAAGACTGACGGTCGTTATCCAATCAGCCAAAATCATACCTCCACGACTCATATTTAGCAGGCCATCTTTGACAAAGATATTATAATATTTGTAATCAACGCCCAATTCATCAAAGGAGAATGAGTCAATAGGATATGTTTCCAGGCCCCCCGGAGACAAAGTATGATTAGTAAAAAGATGTTTCGCGCCGCTAAAATCCGAATTGTCTTTGGTGATCGCAGCAACAAGAGCCGTATGTCCTTCTTGTAGCCAGATAATGTCCGGTTTCATACCCAAAATCCTTAGCAGGGCTGGAACGCTATGACCAAGCAGAATTTCTTGACGAAAGCGTTGCCACTTATCGCCGGTATATAAAATATCATAAATGTTAGCGGAACATAAACCATAGACATCGAATCCAGCTCGTTTGACCTTTCTAACATGGAGTATCTGCTTTTCTCTATTTCTAATTTTTATTTCTAAATTGGCGACGGGAAGAGTTTTTATTTTATCATAATTGATTTTTCCCCGAGTTTTCCAGTCTCGATCGTTAAATGGCACAATAGCTGTCGCGTTAATCCCTTGTTTGGCTAGACCCTCCATAATATCTCCCGCTAAAATTCCCAGGCCGCCGCGGAAATTCGCGTTGCAGGCCGCCGAACCGAGTTCCGGTATCATCATTTCCGGAGATACAAGCAGAATCGAGTATTTTTTCTTCAGCATTATCCTCGCCTCGCTCGCCGAAAGTTTTTTAATTTTTCAAGGTGCGTATTTAATTCTTTTTTCACTCCCAAACCGTAAATTTACCTTTGAAGTGCACCACTCGGGTATAATATAATTGGCGAAGCCA
>CAYYTW010000061.1:0-4646 GCA_964474765.1 uncultured Candidatus Saccharibacteria bacterium | reverse complement strand
ACGCCATGAGATTATGGTCTCAAGGAGTCCAGAATGTATCTGGCATTATGCAATTTTCCAAACGGTGTTTAAAAAAATTTTAAATTCCCAATCAAAAACCATTACTTCGGCCGCTGTTATTTTGGGGGCGGCTTCTTTGGTTAGCCGATTGCTTGGAGTTTTCCGAGACAGAATTTTAGCCGGCAAATTCGGTGCCGGCGACGCCCTGGATGTTTATTTTGCCGCCTTCAAAGTTCCAGACTTAATTTACGGCTTGCTGGTAGTCGGCGCTTTAACGGCCGGATTTATTCCGGTTTTCACGGCATATCTGAAGACAAAAAGTTCGAATACTCCGAGAACGGTTCTCGGAGGATACTCCGAGAACCGTTCTCGGAGTGGAGCGGCGATGTCGGAGGAAGCGCAGTATTTGGCCAACGATGTTTTAAATATCGTCGGCCTGGGGCTGGTCTTGGTTTGCGGTCTGGCTATTATTTTTGCCGGGCGGATTGTCCCCTTGATAGTACCCGGTTTTGGGCCGGAAAAATTGAACCTCACAATCAGTTTGAGCAGGCTAATTTTTTTAAGCCCGATTTTTTTAGGGATCAGCGGAGTTTTCAGCGGAGTTCTCCAGTCGTTTAAACATTTCATTGCATTTTCGCTGGCGCCGATTTTTTATAATCTCGGCATTATTTTCGGCGCGCTTTTTTTGACAAACTCGCTCGGCATCTACGGTTTGGGCTTGGGCGTGGTTTTGGGTGCGTTTTTGCATATGATGATTCAGATTCCATCAGCTGTTTTTTTGGGGTTTCGTTATCGTCCGGTTTTGGATTTTTATCATAAGGGCATCAGGCGAATTGGGCGATTGATGATTCCCCGGACTTTCAGTTTGGGCCTTTCTCAATTTAATTTTTTGGCCATGACAATCATCGCTTCGACTTTGACCAGCGGAAGTTTGGCGGTTTTTAATTTTGCTTACAATATTTATGCCTTTCCGCTTGGTATCATTGCCGCCTCCTACGCAGTTGCGGCTTTTCCTACTATGACGCGCTATGTGCAGGAAAAAGATCGGAAAAATTTCGGGCGAAGCTTTTCTTTTGTCTTCCGGCAGATTTTATTTTTTGTCATTCCTGCTTCCGCTTTGTTGATCGTTTTACGGGCGCAGATTGTTAGGGTACTTTTGGGCACGGGCCGGTTCAACTGGGATAACACGATTTTAACGATTGACGCTTTGCAATTTTTGGTTTTAGGGCTTTTTGCCGATGCGCTGATTTTGCTTTTGATTCGCGGATTTTTTGCGATTGAGGACACAACCACGCCTTTTGTTCTTGGTATTTTCGACACGCTTATCAGGGTATCTACAGCTTATTTTCTTTCGCGATATTGGGGTGTGGCCGGAATGGCTATTGGTTTTGCTTCCGGCTGTGTTGTTTACGCGGTACTGCTTTGGTTTTTCTTGGGGAAAAAGGTGGGAGATTTGGATTACAAAAAAATCTTTTCCTCAGTAACCAAGACTTTGATTGCTTCTCTTTTGGCCGCGCTGGCTGCTTATGGCGTGTTGCGCGTTTTTGATGATTTGGTCAATATGAAAACTTTTTTGGGGATTTTTGCCCAAGGCTTGGTAGCCGGTTTGTTCGGCATCGCCATATATGTTGGTGTCGGCTTAATTTTGCGCTCCGAAGAAATGTTAGGCTTCTGGCAGGCGATTGTGCATCGTTTACCCTGGTCTAAAGTTGCGCCGGAGGAGGAAATCGTTACATAAAATCCAGCATGATGAATCAGAATAACACCCGCAATTTTTGCATCATATCGCACATCGATCATGGAAAGTCGACTTTGGCCGATCGGTTTTTGGAATTGACGCAGACGGTGGAGAAAAGAAAAATGCGCGAGCAATATCTGGACCAGATGGAGCTGGAACGCGAAAAAGGAATCACAATTAAATTGCAGCCAGTGAGGATGGCATACCGACTATCGACTGCCGACTACGGCAAAAACGGAGCGGTAAGCGGTAGTCCGTCAGCAGTAGTCAGTTCAGAATTTATTCTAAATCTTATCGACACTCCCGGCCACGTCGATTTTACTTATGAAGTCTCAAGGTCTTTGCGGGCGGTTGAAGGCGCGATTCTTTTGGTTGACGCGACTAAAGGAATTCAGGCGCAGACTTTGGCCAACCTGCATTTAGCTCTGGAACAAAATCTGGTAATTATTCCGGCAATCAATAAAATTGATTTGTCGGCGGCGCGGGTGGAAGAGATGGAAAAAGAGATCGCTGAACTACGCGGAAATTTACGCGGAACCACGCAGAATTTTTTAGGATACGTTTATAAAATATCGGCCAAAGAGGGGATCGGCGTCGAAGAATTATTGGCGGTCGTAATTGAAAAAATCCCGCCGCCGAAAGGAGAAAGTGATAAGCCCTTACGCGCCCTGGTTTTCGATTCAGTTTACGATGCTTATAAAGGAGTTTTGGCCTATGTCCGGGTGGTGGACGGCGGAATCAAAAGAAGCGAACAGATTTTTTTGATGGCTTCCGGCGCGAAGAGCGAGACGATTGAAGTCGGAGTGTTTAAGCCTAATTTAATGCCAGCCGAAAAATTGTCGGCTGGAGAAATCGGTTATATCGCGACCGGCTTTAAAGATGTGGGCAGGTGCCGCGTTGGCGATACGATAACAACTGTCGCAGACTCGCGCGGACGAAACGCGAATGGACGCGGACGTTTACTTCCATTGTCTGGCTATCGGGAGCCGAAACCGATGATCTTTGCCTCTTTTTATCCGTCGAACGACAAGGACTTCGATTTTTTAAGGGACGCGTTGGGAAAATTGAAATTGCAGGACGCTGCTTTAGTTTTTGAGCCGGAGGCATCTGCTTTAGGCAGGGGTTTCAAGTGCGGTTTCTTGGGCATGCTGCATTTGGAAATTATTTCCGAAAGGCTTAAACGAGAGTTCGATTTGAACTTAGTCATTACCACTCCAAGTTTGACTTATAAATTAACCGATAAAAAAGGTCGGGAAACAACGATTTATTCCGCTCACCAGATGTCCGACCCTCATTCAATAGAGGATATGCAGGAATTGTGGGCGAAACTAGAAATTGTTTCGCCGGCGCAATATTTGGGCAAGGTGATGCAGCTGTTTGAGTCGTTGGAGGGAAATTACAAAGAAACCAAATACTTGACTGCTGAGCGTTTGGTCGTTGAATATGAAGTTCCGCTGAGAGAAATAATTGTTGATTTTTATGACAAACTAAAAAGCGCAACTTCCGGCTACGCTTCCATGAGCTATGAAATTTTGGGCTGGCGCCCGGCCGATTTGGCGCGTCTGGATGTTCTGATCGCTGGTGAAAAAGAGGAGGCATTCTCGAAAATTGTTTCGCGAAAAAAGATTCAGCAGGAGGGCAAAACGCTGGTTGAGCGGTTGAAAGAGGTCATTCCACCCCAACTATTTGTCGTTTCTCTCCAGGCGGCTATTAGCGGAAAAATAATCGCCCGGGAAAACATTCAAGCCTTGCGAAAAGATGTAACCGGTTATCTCTATGGCGGAGACTACACGCGCAAAAGAAAATTACTGGAAAAGCAAAAAAGGGGCAAAAAGAAAATGAAAGCGATCGGTCGGGTGAATATTCCTCAAGAAGCGTTTCTGGCGGTGCTCAAGAAATAATCACTTTTTATCCTAAAAATGGCAGTATCAGAAAGCCGATGGTGGAGAGCGCGATCATGCTGACCAGAATTACCCAGACTATTCTGATGAATTGGTTTTTCTTCATAGTTATTGTTAGAATATATTAGAATATAGATAGACCATATAAATGGTAACATATTATTGTGAATGAGTTCAAAGATAAAATCCTTACTTCAAAGCTGCTTCTGTTTTTTTTGCTTCTGCTTTTAATTTATGCGGGTATTGCCTGCGTAAGGGCAACTTATAAAAAATATCAAATGGTGGAGCAAAATAACCAGCTGCAGGCGCAAATTGTCTTTCTGCAACAAGAGAATAGCAAACTAAACGCTTTAAAAGAATTTTTTACTAATAAGAATTTTTTAGAGAAAGAGGCAAAACAAAGGTTAAATCTGAAAAAAGAGGGTGAAAATGTAGTGATTCTGCCGGAACCGGAAGTAGGAAAGACTAGCAGTAGCGGAGTGGCGGCGGCCGGCGGAGGCGGGGGGGCGACAACGGTGGCCAGCCAGAATGCTCCGGGCCATTTCTGGAAAAAATGGTGGGACTATTTATTTAAACAATAAATAAGTTTACGCTGAGGTTAGCGGTCGAAAGTTTATGCTGGGGCCGCGACCGAAGCGCGGGTATGGTATAGCGGCATTACATTTGCTTCCCAAGCAAATAATACGGGTTCGACCCCCGTTACCCGCTCCAGACAGGAAATTGCCCGCCCTCGCTTTTCCGCCGCCGCCGAATTTCGTATTTCGCTTTGCGAAATGCGTCGTAAGAAAAAGAAGTGTTGCCCTTGCCCCATCCTTCCCGTGCGCGGGCAACGACAAGGAACTCCCTAATTTCGTTTGACTAAATGATAAAAATTTCATATACTAACTATTGATAATAAAGGTTTTATGTCCTCACTAACTATCATAGTAAAACTATACGAATATGTCAAACGAAAAATCCACAATCGGCGAGAATATAAAGAAATACCGAAACAAGCTCGGTATTTC
>CAYYTW010000060.1:0-5064 GCA_964474765.1 uncultured Candidatus Saccharibacteria bacterium | reverse complement strand
AACGCCATGAGATTATGGTCTCAAGGAGTCCAGAATGTATCTGGCATTATGCAAACGCTTAATGAAAAAAATTCTCTACATTGTTACCCAATCGGAATTCGGCGGCGCCCAACGCTATATTTTTGACTTAGCCGCGCATATAAAAAACGACTTTGATGTAGTGGTGGCTGCCGGAGAAAGCCCGGACGGCGAACTTTTCCAACACCTTAAATCCTGCGGGATTGAAAATCGATATCTCTCGCGCCTGAAGCGCCGCCTAAACCCAATTCAAGATATACTTGCCATTTTTGAGATACGCCAGCTCATCCAGAAAGAAAAACCCGACATTATCCATCTCAACAGCTCCAAGGCCGGAATCTTAGGCAGTCTGGCAACCATGTTGACAACTGACAAACCCAAAAAGGTTATCTATACGACCCACGGTTGGGCCTTCAACGAGCCTTCTGGTCTACTGCGCTACTTAGCCTATTTCTTGGTTGAACGGTTAACCGTAGCGCTTAAAGACAAAATTATCTGCGTTTCCGACTACGATCGCCGGGTCGCCGTCAAAGGCGGTTTTCCAAAAACAAAACTCATCATTATTCACAATGGCATAGACTTTAACAGTCTAAACTTCTTAACCAAGGAAGAAGCTCGACAGAAACTTTCCGCTAATTTTATCCCAAACAAATTCGGAGAACGCTTATCGCTGCCCCCTAATCGTTTAATCGTCGGCGCGGTCGCCAACCTCTACTCGACTAAGGGCATAGAATATCTGATCGAAGCAGCTAATATAATGAAAGATAATTTTAGTCGTCATCCCGAACCCTTCAATTATACTCAAGATAAACTCCACGAAGAATCTCAAGAACGGAGAGATTCTGCGCCCGCCCACTGGCGGGCTCAGAATGACAAAAACTGCGCTCTGCCAATCTTTATCGTCATCGGCGAGGGACCGGAAAGAAAAAAATTGGAAGAGCTGATTAAAAAATACGATTTGGAAGCCAGCTTCTTTCTACTCGGCCGGATTGTCGATGCTCGACGATATCTTAAGGCCTTCGATGTCTTTGTTCTGCCGTCAATCAAAGAAGGGTTTCCATATGCTGTTCTGGAAGCCATGGTCGCCGGCCTCCCGATCGTCGCTACCGAAGTCGGAGGGCTGCCGGAAATGGCCTGCTTGCATCCGCTTAGCGTCAATGAACGCACCACTTTGACAGAACCGACCTTCCGGCTGACAAAACCAAAAAACAGCCAGCAACTGGCTGAAAATATTCTCTATCTTCTCGATAATCCCGAAATGGCCGTAAGACTGGCCGAAAAGGCGCGGGAGATTGTCAAAATCAGCCTCGGTCTGTCTCAAATGGTCAAAAAAACCACCGAAGTCTACATTTGGTAAAAATTTGACGAACTACCTTTCCGCCTTTAATCGTTTTATCTCCACTTTCAACAAAGCGTCATCGGGACGCAATAAAAGCATTTTTCCATAAACAACAATAGCCTTCTCGCGCTCACCGCTGATGGTCAAATAATAAGAAGCCAAAAGCGCCAGTAAATTTTGGTCATCTGGTGAATTTTCCAAACCTTTCTTCAAAACTCCCTCGATATCTCCCCTCTTTCTCGCGTAGTAATTGTTATACAAAACAACCAAACCCTGATAGGCTGGGCTATAAACCGGGTCAATTTTTAACATCTTCAAGTAACACTCTTCGGCCAACGGATAATTCTTCATTGTCAGGTAGGAATTGGCGGCGCTGTTCAGAATATAAACATTATGGTCGTCAAGCGCCAATGCTTTAGAATACGCTTTTTCCGCGCCCGAATAATCTTTCAAGGCGGTTTTCGCCGCCCCCAAATCAGCGTAGGCCTCGGCATCGCCGGGGTTATTTTTTATTCTCGCCTCCGCCACCCGATACTGCTTCAAAAAATTATCGCCGTATTCAACACCTTTGGCCAACCGCTCCATTCGCCAATCGTCATACTTGCCAACAATGCTACGCATAGCGTTGCAGGCGGGCCCGAAAGTATAAAAATACCAACCGCCGGCGCCGATGACCACCAGCAATAATATAATCGCCGCGGTAATGATTATTTTGTTATTCATCTCTATCGGCTCTTACTTAAAATACTCTTCACAAAATTTCTTCAGCTCGTCTTTCAGGTTGTCGCGACTCATCGCGTACACCAATACCGTCTTCAAATAATTAAGCGGGTCGCCGGTAGTCAACCATTCCCCATCCTCAACTTTCTTAGCTAAGAAGATGCCGCCACTTTTGACGTAGGTTTTGATCGCGTCGGTTACCCAAAGCTCATTTCCCTTGCCTAAGGCGGTTTGCTTCAAAAGCTCAATGAATTCCTGATTCAAAATCATCCGCCCAAAATCTGCCAGTCGAGATGGCGTTTCTTCCACGCTCGGCTTTTCGATAATGTCTTCGATTTCCATCGTGTTTTCCCGAAGCTTGACAATGCCATAGCGGACAACGTCTTCCAAAGCCACTTCCTGGACGCCGATCATCATCCGGCCGTGCGTCTCAAAATCATCAACCATCTGCTTGGTAAAAGAAACTTTTGATTTAACCAAGTCATCACCCCAGACGAAAACAAATGGCTCGTCATCAACCAAGCTGGCGGCAGACAAAACAGGCGTGCCATTGCCATACGGCCCTTTCTGCCGGACATAAATGAAATTAGCCATTTCTGCAATCTTCCTCATTTCCGCCGCTTTCTCATGCTTACCCGCTTTTTCGAGATCCTTCTCAAGCGCCAAGCTGTAATCGAAGTGATCCTCCAGAGTCTTTTTGTCCCACTTGGTCACCAGAATAATGTCTTCGATGCCGGCTTCAACCAACTCCTCGACCACCAACTGGATAATCGGCTTATCCACAATCGGCAACATTTCCTTAGGCATGGTCTTGGTCACCGGCAAAAAGCGAGTGCCGGAACCGGCCACGGCTACGATTGCTTTGCGTATTTTCACCCCGTTAGAAATTTTGCTTAGCTTGCTAGTCATCATTATTTTAGCCCCTCTAGTCATTATTATTTTGTCCTCTTATTGATTCGGGTATTTCTAACGGGGTTCATGGTGCCTCCCTCCTAAAATTACTTAGATTACAAAAGCCTTTTTTTACAAATATCTTTCAGCTCTTCGTTAAATTCGGCGATCGCCTGGTTAATGACCGAGTGGAAATTTTTGTGCAGTTCTTTTTCTTTCACAATTCTGGAGGCCTCGAGCAACGAATCAAAAGTTCCGGCATCCAACCACTCGCCCTCAAAAGTACTGACTGTCAATTCTCCCAATTTCAAATAATGATTATGTAACGAAGTTATTTCGATTTCTCCCCGCTCCGACGGATTCACCGCCCTGGCCGCCTCACAGACGCGTTGGTCAAAAATATACAAACCCGGAATGGCATAATCGCTGATAAATTCTCCGGGCTTTTCCACGATTTGCAAAACCTTGCCGCGTTCATCGAATTTAACCACTCCGTAGCGCTCTGGGTCAAGAACTTTCTTGGCGAAAATATGCGCTCCGGATTTAAAATCATTGATATATCCGCTAAAATCATCCTCGAAAATATTATCCCCCAGAATCATCGTCACATTGTCGCCATCGATAAAGGTTTCGCCGACGATGAAAGCGTCAGCTAACCCGCGAGGAACCTTTTGCACTTCGAACATAATGCTTACGCCGTGGTTTTTAAAAAGTGAACCCAAAAGATTTAAAAATTGCCCAGATTGTTCCGGAGCGACAATAATCAAAAAATCATTAATGCCCGCTTTAATTAACGTGTTCAGCGGGTAAAAAATCATCTGCCGATCGTAAACCGGAAGAAGCTGTTTGGAAGTTGTGGCAGTTAACGGAAACAACCGCGTCGCCGTTCCGCCGGCAAGAATAATACCCTTCACTACAAAATTCGAATATCGAATGTCGAAATCAGAAACAAATCCTAATTTTCGAATTTCCAAAACCAAAAACCGGTTTTGAGTATTTGAATCTAAGTTAGTTATTTGATATTGTTTCGGATTTCGGATTTCGTGCTTCGGCTTTATTTTAAGTAGTACCGCCTTGTCTTGAATTCTCCCTCTGCCCTAACCGCCCCGACGCCCACCAAGCCTTTCAAGTCGTTCCTTAACGTCCTTTCCGTCACCTCGTTCCTGAAAATGTCGAGAAAATCGCTCATGCGGGCTTTATGATTTTTCTTTATTACGTCCAGAATTTTTTCCTGCCTTGAGGATAATTCCTGTTTTAAAATCAGATTCCTGGCCGGTTTGGAATTATCTAGTTTCTTAATCGGCAGCCGGCTTTTCTTTTCGTCTTCGGGAACATTGTAAATTCTATCGGTTATCTCGCGGACACCACTCGGCTGAAAATCCCTGACGATTTGATGAATCGTTCTTGGTTGAAAAAACATTTCTAAATTCAATCTCTGATATTCCTTGATTAAAACATTGAAATTAATCGGCCTTATCATTTCGCCGTTTTGCGCCTTGGCAATTTCCAGATAAGCCACAAGCTTATCGATATTTTTAACAATCGAAAGTGTCAGCTTGTCAAAAAAATTCCGCGCCAAAGAAGCGGGAAGATTCAATGGAATCTTGCTCCCGATTCTTTCAATCATCAGGATATCGGCGGTTAAATCATTGGTCAATTCTTTTATCTGCCTGCTCAAAACGACATCTTCTTGAAAAAACAAGGCGGCGACCCGATGAATGGCCATACACAAATCAAACGCCCTCTTTTGAAAATCGTTAAAATGAGAATTCATGAATGCATATCAATCATATAAAAAGACGGGGCATTTCGTCAACCCCGACTATAACACCACGACTATTCCAATACAAAATGATACCGAAACGACCTCCGCATTCTAACGCAAAATGATACCGAAAATTGAGTTTGGTGAATAATGCTCTAATTTTGTCATTCTGATGGCGAGAGCCCGAAGAATCTCCTGAGAGGCTCATTGTTTTCCATGTTGATGAGATCCTTCACTTCGTTCAGGATGACAATTATTCACCAAACTAAAAATTGGTTGCTGCATAATGCCAGATACATTCTGGACTCCTTGAGACCATAATCTCATGGCG
>CAYYTW010000059.1:0-5160 GCA_964474765.1 uncultured Candidatus Saccharibacteria bacterium | reverse complement strand
TTACGCCTTATCAACTAATTTACCAAGTGTTGCACTTGAGGGTAAAATGTAGGGGGTTCTTATTTATTAATAGAATAACACATAGTTTTGAAAAATCAAGGCCTTTTGCCGTTCTTGTCGCCATTCTTATTGGTTCATTTACTATTTTAGACGATCGTTCAAAATAGTCAAATTGATAACAGGTGGCCGCAGAAAATTGTCAAAAATGAGAACTCTGCTCCGTGAAACCTTGTTTTTGCTTGCTCAAAAATAAATAAAAACCCCGCAATTTTATTGTGGGGGTCAAGTTGTTATTTAATTCTCGCGGATTTCTTCCAGGGTTTCAAATATCAGCGCTTTTTGTTCCTCGCTGAATTCAAATTCTTCCTTGAAGCCCAACTGCTCTTCCCAAACTTCGAGCGAAACAAATTCTTTAAGTTCAAGCACGTGATATGTTTTAAGTCCGAGAGCAATATCGGCCAGCGGACCGGCAAAAGTTGGGTCACCGTTTTTGAAAGTCTCGGCCATCAAACGAATCTCACCAGCCGGGTCTTCTTTTCCCATGACAATATTGAAGCCGATGACAACGATAACGTCTTCGGCGTTATTTTTTTCCATCAGGCTTTTAACGTTTTCTTGCTCCGTGGGACCCACGGCGCCGCACTCCTCTCAAACGAAACACTTGGTGTGCGCGAACAAAATCTCGGCGCCGGCCGCTTCCAGAACCGCCTGAATGGTGTTACCGGGAATTTCGTCGCGTTCGCCGAAAATAATTGCTTTCTTTCCTTTCAGCATTTTGCCTCCTCCTCAATCGCCCCTCGCCTGCTTTTCAAGAGTCTTAAGCTGTGGGCCAACATTAGCCATTCTCTTTCCGGCCTTCGGATTGCGCTCGATAATAAACGATACGCCATCATAAAGCGTGGTGCATCGGCTCAAGAAAAGACTGGCTTTGGCTAAAAACATTGCCCGTTTAATCTCGCCTCGTTTTATTGCTTCGACTGCGTGTCCCAAATAAGGAACCGCTGAAGGGATATGTCCTTGAGTCGGAGCAAAACCGGGCATGCCGATTTTTTCCATAAACGCCTTCGCGGCTTCTGATTTTCTTTCAATCGCGCCGACCTGCGCCGCCATACCGGCAATTTTAATATAATTTTTTTGGGCTACATCGCCGGCGCCGGCATGAATCATAATTTCGGGGTTTTGAAGTTCGGGCGCGAATTTATCAATGTCGGTTATTTTCAGACCGATTTTTTTCAATGGTTCAAATAGGATATGCTGATAAACTTTTTCATCTGATGTCCCAGCGCTGATTGGCATTTTTCCGATGGCATCAAGCCGGATGATTGGACTTACGCCATCATCTTTGGAAATCAGAAATGCCATTGACGCCAGGCAATCGTCTAAAATCGGCATATTGTTTCTAACGAACCCCTCGAATTTCATGCCAAGTTTTGAGAGCGATCCGCCGCCGACAACGACTATATTGTCGTAAATTCCTGAAGCAACAAGGCTGGCCGCCGTGATAATGGCTGAAACAGGAGCGGCGCAAAAGTTTTTGAGGTCAAAACCGGAAGCATTCATACACCCGGCCATCTCCCCCATCGCTTTTGCCATTCCCCCGCCCCCGCGCTGGTAACGATCACCGCAAGCCTCTTCGCCGCAGCTGATGATAAAATCAATTTTTTCCGGCGCTATGCCGCCGCGACGCAAAAACCATTTTATGGCCAACGCGCCAGAAGCTTTGGCGCAAAGATTTTCCAGCAGATGATGCGCCGCCAGATTTTCGTCTTCACCGCCCTCGGCGCGGTTGTCGCGGCTGAAACAACCCATCACGAAAGTAGGCACGCCATTGAGATAAAAAGCTAACGCTGATTCCGCTTGTATCTTCGAAATAATTTCTGCGGTTGACGAAGGTTTTATTTTGGCAACCGCTTCTTCAAAGTTGCTGAAAAACGGATGTTCTTTGAGCGAGTCCAATAATTCTATGAATTTTTCGGCTGCTTCTTCGGTTATCTCAAAAAGGGGCGGATTGAGAACGTCCGCCAATTTTAGAAGCAAACAGAATGTTTCTTGATCCATGATCTCGCCGAACGGCCCCCGTGGTAAAAGACGGGTACTATTGGAATTTTTGTACCATGGCTGAAAAATCAAACCTAGCTGTTCGGGCGTAATATTTCCAATAAATGTTTGGTTAGGCGGATACCACACCGCATGCTTGTAGTCTCTAAGCGCGTGATCAATCAGACGTTTCGTTTTATATCTTTCTTCGTGCGTTTCTTTAGTTCTGTCTTTCGCAATCTCCCGCCGCGGCTTGGAACCGTAACGCATAAAATCCGGTGTGTGAATTAAGCAATAGGCGTAGTTTTTGACTACGGGATTTTCCGACATCTTTCACCTCGTTAATAGTCTGGAGAACGGTTCTCTTAACTGAGAGCCGTTCTCCAGACGAGATTTTTATTCGAAGATTGTCTGCTGATGAATTTCGGTTTGCAATGCCCGTAGCGCTTTTTCGACCAAGGCGCGACGAAAAGCTTTTTCTTCCACGGGCGTTTTGGTCGGATCACCCAAAGGATGAGGAATGGCGATGGTCGGAACAATCCTGTTGGCGCCAACGGTCAGAGAAATTGGCGTTATCGAACACATGTGGACAACCGGGATGCCGGCGCGCTCGATTTCCTTGCAAAGCGTTGCCCCGCAACGCGTGCAAGTCCCTCAAGTTGATGTCAGAATGACCGCCTGCACTCCGTCAGCCAATAATCGTTTGGCGATCTCCTGGCCGAATTTCTTGGAATTACCGACCGAGGTGCCATTGCCAACCGTGGCATAATATTTTTCGTGCAGTTCAATCTTGGATTCCTTCTCCAGATCCCGCAGAACATCGACAGGCAGAACGCGGTTCGGATCGGCGTTGGCGTAAGTCGCGTCATAGCCGCCATGCGCGGTCTGATAAGCAGTCGGTAGCAACGTTTGAATTCCCGACAACGAATATTCGCCGAATTTCTGCGCGCTTGACGCCTCGATCCGGTCCGGATTTCCGATCGGCACAATACCGCCGCTCGTCACCAAGGCAATTTTGACTTTGTCGCTGATCGGCAACACCGGTGACACGCGGTCGAATTCCGGCATCGGATATTCGGTTATCGGTGAATCCGCCAAAAGCGCTTCTATCGCCCGCTCGGCCCCGGTTTTGTCGATAAAATAATTTTTGCGCAGGCCGTGCGGAAAATGATGGTCAACCTCCGAATTTACATCTTCGCCACGAACAAGCTTCAAGCCGAGTGAAACCATTTTTTCCAGAGCATCTTTCATGCCTACTGCTGTCTGACTGGCGCGAACAATACATACATCTTTTTTATATTGGTCGACACCGGGATTTTCTTTGTACATAGCAGTTACGGCTGGTATGCCGAGTTTTTCCTGAACTGTCTTGCATAATGCGCCGCAAGCCATACCATAGCGGCCTGCGTTAAAAGCGGGGCCAGCTATAAGCAGATCAAAGTCAAATTTTGGTTTATCACCGCTTGCTATGTCTGTCGATAGTAGACGCTCGACTGATAGAAGCGCGCTGATTCCCTCTGTGGCCTCTTCTAGGTTTTCAGCGACGTAATTATCGTCGCCGACGATTGTGGCTACTATTTCTATCCGGCCGCCGGAAATTTTTTCCAATTCTTTACCCAAACGCGCGGATTCGCGGCGAAGAACAACCCGGTTAACTCCGAAGGATAGACCGCTAAAAGTTGGATTCAGATAATGCACAACTCTAATTTTTTCGCTTTCCATTTTTACACCTCTTTACAAGTCAATTTCGACCAGCCGAGCTGATTGGTGGCGCCGATGATGCCCTGAAGCTCTATTTCCAAACTGCCGTCGGGCCGCAGGCTCTGCGGGTAGGCGCCAGCCAGCTTGGTCAAGTCCTGGATTGGACCGATTATTTTTTTCATCGGCGGCAAAATAATCCGCTCATTTGCGTTGCCGACCGAAATAATCATTTTGGCTTCAGGCGTAGTGTCGGCTAGAGACTGTGAAGCGCCGTCGGAACCGGCGTATTCATCGGTTAAAGCCACCGTTCTGATTCCGGCTTGTTCCAGGTCGCGGATAAGCATCATTAAGTCGGCTTCCGGATTACCAAAACCTTCTTCGGTGATGACAACGCGTTCGGCGCCAAGCCGCTTGACCAACTCGATTGCTTTTTGGACCGAAGCTTTTTTGCCCGCTAGGTCAGTAAGTTCGTTAGTCAGAACCACACCGACGAAATTCAAATCTTTTCCGTGGCGTTTTAAGAGCTCGAGGATAACAGGATTGTTTTGGTGCAGCCAGGTAACGGTCTTATCACAGGCCGAAACACAATTGCCGGAAACAATGGCGCCGTAAAGTATGTCCAGAGGTGAAACCACCAGCGGCAGGAAATCCTTTTCGCGCGCGTTGCGGCGAAAAACGTAATTGTCATGCAGAAGCCCTTGGCTAAGGAGCATATATACGTATGCCGCTTTTGGCAAGTGCGCTAACGCAACATTTTCGGGATGAAAATTATAGCTTATTACTTCGTCCGGATTGTTGTCCCACAAAGAAATTTGTCCCAATATAGTCGCGGCATGCAGGCCGGCCAGACGTATGGCTTCTTCGTGTTGATGC
Organism: uncultured Candidatus Saccharibacteria bacterium; assembly: GCA_964474765.1. GTDB lineage: Bacteria > Patescibacteriota > Minisyncoccia > Portnoybacterales. The sequence goes on along the minus strand of CAYYTW010000059.1, from coordinate 549 downwards.
CGGGTTAGTCCTTCAATCACATCGATTTCCAAGACGATATTGATGGTTTTGGAAAAAGGCGTATGTTCCGCGCCCGGCCCGCTCATATCTATAATTCCTTCTTGAAAGGCAACAATTTGGCCGCTGGTTACGATAGCCATATTTTTTAGAGCGCGGACAACTGTCGAAGCCTTGCCTTCTCCCTTTCTTAATCTTGCCTCCAAAACATCCTTGACACAGATAATGCGCGTTGACTCGCCTGGTTTAACGATATGAACGCGTATGTCTTTAATCCGATTATCAAAACGCTTCAAGCTTTTAACCAGCGATGCCGGATTAAAGCTTAACGCTTTTCCGTTTTCATTTAGTGTGCCAACTTCTCCAAAGCAAACATCGCTCAGATAAACATTTTTCATTTCTAAGTTTGTCAGCATAAACACTCCTTCCAATCGGTTTTTTTATTAGTTTTTCAAAGTTCTTCGTAGACACAAGATAACATACTATTTATCTTGTGGCAATAATTTGTATAATGCCACCCTATTCTGGACTCTTGAGGTATTTTAAAATTTG
>CAYYTW010000058.1:0-5274 GCA_964474765.1 uncultured Candidatus Saccharibacteria bacterium | reverse complement strand
TTTTCTCAAACAAGTTGAGAGATTCTTCGGGCTTCACCCTCAGAATGACAGTTTTAAAACCATCTCATAGTAGTTTTGAGATTTGAGTTATATTATTGCACGACCTTTATCTCGCCAACCAAATAGTCAAACTCGCCAAAGAACACGCAATGGGCGAAAAAATCAAAAAGATCGCCATTGAACTCGGCGATATTTTTGAACACGGGGAAAACGTTACGTCGAAAAATTTAAAATACAATATTAATCTCATTCTGCCCCGTGTCACAATTAAGATTAAAAGGGTGAAAAGCGATCAATGGCGATTGAAAGAAATCGAGACTAAGTGATGGCCGAGCGACGACGTTTGATTTGACTTTTTTGTAAAACCCTGTTATTTTAAAATAGATTCCTACGCGTGATGTGAAATTCTCAGGGTGTCATTGCAAGAAACGAAGCGTAAGCAGAGTGATGAAGCAATCTCATAGATTGCCGCGTCGCTCATTCCATCGCTCCCCGCAATGACAAATTGGTTTGTTGAGCGAAAGAATTTCACATCACGCGTATTCATTGAAAACTAAAGAATGAATAGCTTGGAAACTTCGATTTACGAAAACTGGATGAATGGGGAGGAAAGATGCGCGACAAGGCAATGATTATTTTGACTTCGACGGAACGATTGCTCATCCGTGGTGGCAGGGATTTTCCGCGGCCCACAAGGCCTTGCTGGCAAAAATATGTAAAAAACGGCTGGCGCCAAAAAACTCATTGAAAGAAATCTTTTTCCAAAGATAAATATAGAGAAGCGTCGCGAAATCGGGAGGAATTGCTCGTGCTGAAAGAAAAATTATCACTGGTCGTTTTTGATTTTGATGGAACCCTTGCTAACGCTCCATGGAAAGGATTGCTCCAGGCGTATCAGGAAATAATTAAAAAAGTTTGCCGGAAAGATCCGCAAACTTTTTTCAAAAATGTCAGCGAATTCAAACGCTGGCATAGTCACGATTGGCCGTATAATCATCAAAGAATAGGTCTATTAGCCGAAACAGAAGAAGAAGCAAAAAAAATCTTCTACGCGATTTACGATTCGTATGTTTATGTCTATCCATCAATTGTTGAAATCATCCAAAGCCTTAGAACCCAATACCGATTAGCCATTCTGACAAACCGTTCTCGCCGCAGCACAGTAAAAATATTGGACGACCTGGCCCGCGAATTCGCGGTGATTGTCGGCGAAGAAGATATGCAAAAAAGATTGAAGCCGGACCCCGAAGGATTATGGATGATTCTGGAGCAAACCGGCATTAACCCGGAAAACGCTTTAATGGTGGGAGATGTAAAAAACGATATCTTGGCCGGCCAAAACGCGGGTGTAAAAACTGGTTTTGTAACCTGGGGCTTTGGCAATCTTAAAGCTGTTAAACCGCTAAAACCCAATTTTATTTTTAGAGAACATGACGAATTATGGTTTAAATTGATATGCGAATAAAACAAGAAACGCCTCGCAATGCCGAGGCGTTTTTTGTTTGGTGAAAAATATTCATTTTTTGACAAAATGTAGATTTATTGATATACTATTATCAAGATGAAATCCGAATTTCATGATAAAAAAAGCACTACCTTCGCGAAGGGAGTCGCCTACAATTTTGTGATCGCATTTCTTGCGCTGGTTTTAACATGGATTTTTGGCGGGCCCAAAATAGACATCGAATTCAAAACCGCTTTATTAATATGCGCCTTTTTATTTATTGCTTTTTTGGCACTGATGATTTTTAGTCCTTATTCTGCTCCGCCATACGCGCATCCGAAAAAAAAACGAATTACCGGCCACTATAAATACATTCGTCACCCGAATTACGCCGCTATTATTTATCTATTAAACCCTGCTCTGGCCATCATTTTTCGCTCCTGGATTTATTTGTTAGGCTGCATCGTGATATATTTTATCTGGAAAACAGTGGCCGAAGACGAAGAGGTGGCGACAGCCAGGGAATTTGGAGAAGTTTATAGTCAATACCGTCTGACCGCTAATTTATTGTTTCCGGATTTGTATTCAATCAGTTGGCTGCTTTATTTCTTTTTTATCGGAACCTCGGTTTTTATTGCCGTTTTTGTCGTTTTGAATTTCTCGTCATTATTGTTTCGATATGTCAGCTGGGAAAAAAAGAGTGATGGTTTGCCGACCGCCGCTTCTGAAAACGATGAAGTCAAGGCAAATCAGGACAGTGGGAACAAGGGTGAAAACAAGATTGCGGTCGGTTTCCCGGCGGCGAGCGAGGCGCGTTACGATAAGCCCGATAGCATTGTCATTGAAAAAATCAGGCTCAATGCCCCATTGATTTACGCGCAATCGGCTGACCAACGAGAACTGAATCAAGACTTGAACAGCGGCGTGGTTATTTATCCGGGCAGCGACCAGCCGGGAAAAATCGGCAACTTTTTTTTGACCGGCCATAGTTCGGTTTACCCATGGAATAAAACAATCTATGGTCAGGTTTTTGCCGCCATAGACAAACTAGAAATAGGGGACACGGCCGTAATCTATTTACAACAGCATAAATATGAGTATAAGATTACCAATAAATATACGGTGACGCCCAAAGATGTCCAGCTCGTCCACCCGACTAATGAAGCAAAAATCACCTTGATGACTTGCTGGCCCATCGGGACAAATTTAAAACGGCTGATTGTTGAGGGGAAGCTAATCAAATAATAGACGACAATCTTACGACAGCGCGAGTCGCAGGATTTCTGTTTTCGGCATTTTTCACCAAACCATATTGCTTGAGTTGCCTTTTCTGACACACTATGTCATAATTTATTCACAAGCCTAAACCGGCTCTTTGAAACTTCAAGATAGAATTCTAAACGCAATAGAATCCTAAACGCAGAGGAGAACAATAAGATAAGATGGCTACGCCCAAAAAAAGAGGAATGTTGATTTGGACAACCGGCCCTTCTGGTTGCGGCGCCCAACGATACCTGAAAGACTGCCAAGCGGATTGTGAAAACGAAGGTAAAAAAGTAAAAATTCATCATCTTGGTAAAATGATGTTTTCTTGGATATGGGAAAATTTGGGCACAGAGATGAAGGGGGACACTGTCCTTAATAGACATAAGGAATATTTAGACTTAGCCCGCATGGCGGTTTTGGGGGAAATTCGACATTCGCTTGATCGAGACTTAGAGGAAAACGATGCCGTATTTGTTCGCAGCCATAGTGTTTTTTATTGGCGCGGCTGCTATACGCCAGCTTATAACGAGCGCTTCATAATGTCCCTTAATCATCCGCCGGACATGTTTGTTGCTTTCATTGACGCCGCGGCTGATATTTTAAAGGTGTTGAGAAAAAGAGATCAGTGGTGCGATCAAGATTTGAGCGAAAAAGATCTGTGGCTCTGGCAGAATATCGAAGTAGATAATGCGCGTCGATATTTATACCTTTTCGAGCCGAATAAAAACAGAAGATTTTTTGTCATACCAGTTAAACAACCGGCACAAACTCTGTATCGTTTACTTTTTGAGCCCTGGCGGCCGATAGTTTATGCGCAGATGCCAATTAGCCACGTGGAGCCGCACGAATTGGAAAAAGTAAATGACTTTATTAAGCAGTTGTGGAAATGGTGCGTTGTCTTTAATCCTCTAACAATCGAGACCGGAACGGTGGAACACGCCGGTAGCAGCGATGAAACGAAGATTCGGCATTGTCAGACGGCCCATCGAGATCTCGAGTGGTTCATCCCTCAATGCGACATCGCCCTTGCTTATTGGGTAAAGGTTGTTTGCTCGCCGGGCGTGGTGGATGAAACCGCCGAGGCCTCTCAACTAGGAAAAGAAGCCTGGATAATTTTCCCCGGTGATTACAGCCCGTTCATTCAGTATCGGGCAAAGCCCCACCGGATTTTTTCAACGCCGGAAGAGGCGCTCGAATTTTTGGAAAAAGTTTACATGCCCACCATCCGCGAAAAGTGGAATATAAAATAATTGGCATTGCGTCAGCCTCGATGTTTGCATCGCGGCTGATTTTTTTGGTTATCTGCGCAATATGACACGCTCTGGGAATTCTATCAAAAGACCAATAAAGTGTTACCGATGTACCCGTCTCGTACAAAAACTTGAAACTCGATTAGGTTTTTGCTAATCTGTTTTTATGAAACATCGGGAATCAAAAATTTTAATTTAGCGTTAATTCCCCGCCTACCAAAGCATGCCGAGTTCGTCTAGTGGTTAGGACACATGGTTCTCAGCCATGTAACACGGGTTCGATTCCCGTACTCGGTGCTCTCTAGCGGGCCCCACCCGAAGGCTTATCTGAGCCATTTTTCGGAGCAAAAATAAGAGAGATGGTTTCAAAACTGTCATTCTGAGGGTGAAGCCCGAAGAATCTCTCAACTTGTTTGAGAAAAGGAGCTTAATTTCTTGCATTCGCAAGAGATTCTTCACTTCGTTCAGAATGACAAAATAGGGTTTTGTAACCATCTCAGAGTATCCTTGAGGGAATAGAACTTCTCGGAATAAAACCAAGGTTTTAAGCCAAACCCTTCAGGGGCCGTTAATGAGGGGTAATCGTCCTCAATAAAAATCGCCATTTGGGCGGTTTTTTGGTATAGAAAAGTCAGTGCCTGTCGAATCCGCCGTTTTGGCGGCGAAAGAAAAGCTTGGTGATGTAACAATGCTTTGGTATAATTAAAATGGATAAAAACTTCATTAAGATATTAGGGGGTAAAAGTTAATACGTTTTAATTTTTATGGAAAACCATAAAGCAATAGTAGTTACTTTGTTAATTTTCGGAGCAGCCTTGGCGGCATCGGTCGCCTTGGCCGCCAACGATGGGCCGGGACCAGAGCCGTCAGTACCTGGGACGGTTGGGGGGACTGGCAGCCATTTTGAGATAACCGACAGCGAATATCTCAATGTTTCATTGCAGAGCACGGAAGAAATAACCGTCTTGTTGGAATCCGCGCCCAAAATAATCAGCCTTCATCTCAAGGCCTCGACTTCTACTAATTCTGCCATTTTAGCTATCAAAGGTTTAGAACTAAATAAAACCTATCATCAATTCCAAGACAGCTACAAAAACGAAGCTATTTTTGTTTCCGACGGAGAAGGAAGCTATAGCTGGACTCAAGATTTAACCCAATCACACCATATCTGGATTCAGTCGGGCGGAAACGGCACCGTTTTTTTGCCGGAAGAATGCGGTAATTACGGAACATGGGACGAACCTACTTCAACCTGTATTTTAACCCAAGATTTAACCGAAAGCGTCGAGATAACCGCCGATAGTGTCGTTTTGG
>CAYYTW010000057.1:0-5275 GCA_964474765.1 uncultured Candidatus Saccharibacteria bacterium | reverse complement strand
CGCCATGAGATTATGGTCTCAAGGAGTCCAGAATGTATCTGGCATTATGCATCACGCGGAGTCAAATTGGGTTATCCACAGCCGAACTTTTTCTTTGTCCATATCGCCCTGGCGGACTGTGCCGACGTCTAAATATCCGGGCTGGCCTTGAGGATTTGGCCTTCTTCGTTCTTTGATTCGTGGCAATGAGCTGGCTCAATCGGGGCTCATTTTGCGTTGGAAACCGATACTCATTTGGGGCTCATCTTGTATTGTACAAGACTGGGTGTCCTTGCAGAAGTTGGAAGAAATATGTAGAATTTAGAATAGAATGTTGGTAGTAGGACTGCAATTAAGAATATAATAAGCTACTCTGGGCTAAAACCCGGAGTATTCCTGCGGAAAAGCTTGTTATCTCCTCTGTTTCGCTCCGGGCTGGCATTAATCTCTCTGCAATACTGCGGAGAGTATTCTGCCAGAGATAATAAATCATTAAATATATCATTATGCCATACACTCTTATTCCTGCGTGGGTTTTGATAATAATCCTTTTATGGACTTTGCCGTGGAAGGGATACGCTTTATGGAAAGCGGCTAAGAACGGCCAGAAAGAGTGGTTTGTGGTTTTATTTCTGGTGAATACTCTGGCGATTTTGGAAATCCTTTATCTGAAATTTTGGCAGAAAAAAGGCGAGTCGTGCTGTGAACACGAAAAAAGCGAGAAAGATGAAGAAGCAATAAAATAGCAACGAGATGTTTTTAAAAAATTAGAAATCCGAGGCACGAAATTCGAAACAAATTCCGATATTAAATGTTTCAATTTTCAAAACTGTTTAGGATTTTGAATTTTGGTAATTTGATATTGTTTCAGATTTCGGATTTTGATATTCGGGTTTTTAGTAAATATGGCCACTAACGACGAGAAAAAATTAAGCGTTAGAATCATTCCCCCGCACGAATATATTCCTTATATGTTTATTCTGCTGGTATTGGCTCTGATTGTCTTTTTGGGAGTTGTCGCGGCGAAAGTTTTTAAAGAAAGCCAATATATCGGCAAGAGCGTCGAGTTTCAAAACACCATTACTGTTTCCGGGCAGGGAAAAATTCTGGCTAAGCCGGATATCGGACGGGTTGATTTATCGGCGCTGACCGAGTCGAAAACGGTCGCTGACGCGGTGTCGGAAAATAATCAAAACATGAATAAGGTTGTTCGGGCGATGAAGAAAGCGGGGATTAGCGAGAACGACTTAAAAACAGCCGTTTATAATATCAATCCTAAATATCAATATACTTCGGGAAAAAGTTCTATCATCGGTTATGAGGTGGTGCAAACATTGGCGGTTAAAATCAGGGAATTGGATAAATCCAGCGAGATTTTGGACGCGGCTGCCACTGCCGGAGCGAATCAGATTGGCTCTTTGAGTTTTACTATTGATGATCCCGAGAAAATAAAGGAGGAGGCGACGCAGAAAGCGATTGCCAATGCCAAAGAGAAAGCTGGAACTATGGCGCAGTCGCTGGGCATAAAATTGGGCAGAATTATTGGCTTTGATGAGAACAGCGAGCCGACTTTGTCTTCGTTGTATTACGGGCTTGGCGGTCGGGGCAGCGCTGCGGAATCCGCGCTGGCGCCGGAAGTGCAGGTCGGACAGAACGAAATAACCGTCAGCGTAAATTTGACATACGAAGTAAAATAATTTAGGCTATGAAACAAAGAGGGGGCTGGAATGGAAGAGTGCATTCTGATTTTTCTGATAAGTCCGGTGAGGGGCATATCAGACGCGACAAAGAAAAGGATAATAAGATACGTCGAGCTTGTTGAAAAAGAGCACGAAACGACTGGCGGATTCCAAAAAAAGTCTATTGGCCGTTAAGGGATACGCCTCAGGATGACCCGGCTGGCGGATTCAATATTTGCAGAATAAATTTTAGCGCGATTCTTGCGGCTGACGAGATCCACATTTGGTACAATGAGGCGAGCGGCGGTTCGAAATTTGATCTGGGCGGCGTCTTCATGCTTCTGGAAACACTGAAAGATATTTTATGTGAGCGCAAGAAAGTTGTCATCGCTAATGAAAGCGAAATATCCGATAATTCCTCCAAGAGTTTTTTTAAGGTTTTCCAATATTTGGTGGAAAGAAAAAATTGAGCAAGAAATGGTGCTCCCCGCAGCACTGCGGGGAGCATTTTTGTTTGGACAGAATCAGGACTTACGCGGCTGAAATCGTTATTCGAGTTTATCAAGAACCAGATCTTTTTTACGCACAAATTTATGACTTCTTCTTTCGACGAGCTCGAAGTATAAGCGCTGATATAAAAAAACCGTCCCACAATTTGCGGGACGGCGTCTTTTTATCATTGTTCGGGCGGTTTTCGTTCGCGTCGGATTTTGTCAATCCATAGTGTCGTTGTCGCGGCAATCAAAGGAAAACCGATGACCAGTACGATAATGGCTATTATTTTGTCCTGGAACGAGCCGTTGATGATTATTATAGCAAGGCACACGAGCCAAACCCATAATTTTTTGAAAAGACTCAGCAATTCGTCCGCGAAGGTTATAAAGAATTTTTCCATTAGTCCTCCTCAAACGAGAAAGAAAAGAACGGTGACTAGGCTGTCTCGGGAAAAATCCAGATAAAGCCGTTTCATTTCTTCGTAAAGGCCGTCGATGTTGTGGCAGGCCGGGTCGTGTTCGTTCTGAAGCCATTCTTCCGGGATGAGGCTGAAGGGGACAAGCGCCTTACCGATGACACTGGCAGTGAGGATATTTATGCTTTCTTCTGTCCTTCTGATGTCAAGCAGGTCGCCGACCTCGGCTTTCATCCATTTTTTACCGTTTCGAACGGTGATGTTCACTCCTGTATGGAAAACTGGTTTTGAAAAAAGAATTTCGTGCTTCATTGGGGCTTCCTTCCGGCTGTCCGGCAGCGTCAGGTGGATGACGCATTTTATCTTTTGGGGTTCAAGCGTTGTTCTGATAATCCGCGCGAACCCCTCGGCTTCTATTGAGGTTGTGAAAATATCCACTTTGTTATCTTTTTCAGAACAGATCAGTTTTATCGTCCCGTATCGCGAAAATGATTTCGGCGGTTTGATCTCCGCGCTCAATTCTTTTAAGTCCGGCTTTATCGCCATCATCCGGTAATCAACATCGGCATATTCACCTTGATTTACCGCTAACAGGATGGGAGAGATGGTATCCAAAATTTTTCTGAAGTTCTCTTCGGCGGTTGTCATCAGGGTTCTCCTTGGCGATTTAATTTTAAGAGACGGTTCTCCGTCGGTAATTTTCAAATTGCTGATATAACTTTAACTTATAAACGCTCTGTGTCAAGCCGATATTCTTGTTAAGAATGCCCATATTGATATCGGGAAGCTAATTTGGTAGGTTTTAGCTATGACAGAAAAGATTTTTGCGATATACAAACCGTCTGGTCCCACTTCTCACGATATTGTTGATGAAGTAAGAAAAATTACCGGCGAAAAGAAGGTTGGCCACGCCGGAATCTTGGATCCGCTGGCGCGAGGAGTTTTGGTTGTCGGCGTCGGGCGGGAGGCGACGAAAAAACTGGATGAGGTTGTCCAAAAAGAAAAAGAATATATTGCCGAGATAAAATTCGGCGAGGAGAGTTCGACGGACGACGATGAGGGAGAGAAAACCAAGTTAAAAGTCAGTAAGTTTCCAAGTTATAAGGATGTTGAAAAAGTCGTTCGCGAATTTGTGGGGAATATCGAGCAGACCCCGCCGGCTTATAGCGCCATAAAAATACATGGCAAAAAGGCTTACGAATTAAGCCGTAAGGGAAAAACCCTGGAATTGAAACCAAGAAAAATAGAAATCAAAGAAATTGAAATTTTAGATTACAAATGGCCGTTTTTGAGAATCGGGGTTGTAACCGGGCCCGGGGTTTATATCCGGGCTTTGGCGCGCGATATCGGCGGGAAGCTGGGCGTTGGAGGATATTTGGTTGATTTGGAGAGAACAAGGGTGGGGGAATTCACAAAAGAGAAAGCGGTTGATGTTTCTGAGATAAAATTGAGGTAAATCTTCAAATACTGGTGAAAATTCACCTAATTCACCTAATTACCCAATTTCTAATAAAATTCCTAAATGCCCCGATGCCAACCAAATTCTTAAATTTCGTTATTCGGTTATTTGACCTTGAGATGGTTACAAAACCTTATTTTGTCATTCTGAACGAAGTGAAGAATCTCTTGCGAATGCAAGAAATTAAGCTCCTTTTCTCAAACAAGTTGAGAGATTCTTCTGGCTTCACCCTCAGAATGACAGTTTTGAAACCATCTCCTTTTACTAGGTGAATTACCACTCTTTGGGTGGTCGCACGTAGGGTGAGAAATTAGACAATTAGAAATTATTTAAATATGAGATTACACCATTTCATTGGCGACTTCGATTTCGCCGACGATAAATTGAAGATAACCGACAAGGAAATCGTCAACCAAATAAAAAACGTCCTGCGGCTTGGGCCGGGGAGCAGGGTGGTTTTAGGCGACGGAAAATCAAGCGAAGTTTTGGCGGAAATCAGCGAGATAAAAAAAGATTATATCGGGCTGAAGGCGGTTGAAAAATCACGGAATGAAAATGAACCGGAGCGGCGGGTGGTTTTGTATTGCTCAATTCTGAAGCGGGAAAACTTCGAGTGGGTTGTCCAGAAAGCGACAGAGGTTGGTGTTGCGGAAATCGCGTCGATTGTTACCGAGCGAACCGTGAAATTGAATTTACGATACGACAGGCTGAACAGAATTATCAAGGAAGCGGCCGAGCAAGCGAACCGGGTAGTGATGCCAATTTTGCGCGAAGCCATGGATTTTTCAGTGGCACTGGAGGACGCGAATAATAATGATATCAATCTGTTTTTTGATTTCAGTGGAGAAAATATTAAAAAATTTCTGGATTCCCGCCTGTGCGGGAATGACAAGTGGGCGGTAGAGCCGAAAAAGATAGGCGTTTTCATCGGCCCCGAGGGCGGCTGGAGCGAAAAGGAATTAGAAATGGCGCGGAGCGGTAAAAATTTTAAAATAGTCAGCTTGGGAAAATTAACTTTGCGCGCCGAAACCGCGGCGGTTGTTGCTTCGTATTTAAGCGGCTGGCTTGGCGGTTAACGCTTGCCATTTGTGTCTTGGCGGCGCGCTTTTTGTCTTATTGTTATTCTTAAATTCTCAAGAATAATAAGGAGCTGTCTTGCTGTACCGAGGCGTTTTTGTTTGTGTGGATAAGAGGTGATGCATAATGCCAGATACATTCTGGACTCCTTGAGACCATAATCTCATGGCG
>CAYYTW010000056.1:0-5349 GCA_964474765.1 uncultured Candidatus Saccharibacteria bacterium | reverse complement strand
CATGCCAAATTTTAAAATACCTCAAGAGTCCAGAATAGGGTGGCATTATACATGCGGTTTGTTGCGAGAGGATTCTATGATATAATTATTCATAGGCATTTATGGGTAAGGAAATACCGACTAAAAATTTAATTTATGTTTTATTTTTAACGCTTCTCATAAGTGGGTTTTTTGCGGTTTTTAATAAGTCCGCTTTGGCCTCGTCCACCGACGGCACCATCGATTCAACTTACAAATACGCTTGGGGAGAAAACATCGGCTGGGTGAATTTCGGCACGAGCAATGGAAATGTTCATGTTACGGATTCCGCGCTTTCTGGTTATGCCTTAAGCGAAACTGTCGGTTGGATATATTTGGGCGATATTACAAATGATGGCGAGGGAAATTTGTCCGGCTACGCTTGGTCGGAGAATACTGGTTGGATAAAATTTAATCCCACTAACGGCGGGGTGACTATCAATTCTTCGGGTGAATTTACCGGCTCGGCCTTGGGAGAAAACATCGGCTGGATAATTTTTGGCGGAGATTACGGGGTTAAAACTGATTGGCGGCCGAAAAGCGTCAGGCCGCGGGGCAGCGGGTTGCCAATCTTGGCATATAATTCGCCGGTCAGCAGTGAGAGCGGTTTTAAAATTATAATCAATAATAATGATGTTTATACAACCAGCCAGACAGTTGTTTTAAATTTGCAAGGCGGGGCTAATGTCTCGCGGATGGCGATATCTAATTTTGCCGATTTTCACGATGCCGGCCAAGAGCTGTTTCAGCCGGCGCGAAGTTGGGTTTTAACAGATGGCGAGGGAGAAAAGACGGTTTATGTTAAATTTTTTACTAGCTGGGGACAGGTTTCCGATGTTTTTTCCGATAGCATTATTTATCAAAAAGAGGTCCCGAAAGAGATGTTACCGCCAGAAGAAAGCGCCGAGCCCTCGGGTAAAATAGTTTTGCCGAAAGCGCCCGGACCATCGGTGGTTGAAAGAATCAAGGAGATTGCAAAGCCGTATATCCCGGAATTTTTAAAGCCCAAACCGCCAGAAGTTAAACTGCCCGAGGTGTCGATTGAGGAATTGGTATCCAAGGAAGCGCCCTTGGCCTTTCAGGGTAAATGGCAGCTTCTGCCGTCTGAACCAATCAGAGAATTTGTTTTGGCGCCTCTGCCCAAAGGAATCAGGAATCTGGCTCAAAAATTTCCAGAACTTGAGAAAATCCTTGAAGAAGTTGGCGTTAGTAAAATCACTGATGTCGCGAAACTAAAATCCGTAAAACTGACTTTGCCCGGGCTGACGGAAAGAGTCGGATTGCCGACGGCAAAGGTTGAACCCGGCAAATTCGCTCTGCCTCAAGGTGTTCCTGTTGCCAAACTTTCGCCTGCGATCAAACAGCAATTGCCGACAGAAATCGTTTTTGCCAAAACCGGCGGCGAGTTGGTTGATTTCAATATTGCCTTGTCGGTTAACGATAAGGGCGAACCGCAACAGAAAATTCAAACAATTTCCGGTAAACCCCTGCAATTAGTGGTAAAGCCCGATAAACCAGTTAAGAGCGTCAAGGGTTATGTGGTGTTTAAATCTAAAAGAATCACGAAGCATGAATCAGGAATTATGAAGTATGAATCAAGAATTATGAATCAAGAATCACGAACCATAATTCGTGATTCAAAATTCATGATTCAAAACTTAACTGCCTCTCTATTCTTCGCTCTTCCTTCTTTTGCCAAAGAACATAATCCGGTAGAAATTGAGGAACGACTGCTTTTGCTGGAGTTTGAATATACCGACCCGGACGGCGACGGAATCTATACCGCGGAAATCCAGGCGCCTTTGATTGAAGGCGAATACGAAATCATCACCGTTATGGATTTTGATGATCCAGAATTAGGCAAAAAAGAGATTCGTTTGACTACCGTTGTTGATCCCGAAGGGTATATTTACGAGCGGGACGGCGACAAAGAGACCCGTATCCCGGGCGCCATTGTTTCTCTCTATTGGCTGAATCCCGAAACCAAACAATATGAGATATGGCCGGCAAAGGAATACCAGCAGGAAAATCCGCAAACTACCGATGTCAGAGGCACTTATTCGTTTTTAGTGCCCGAGGGCTACTATTATCTTAAAGCCGAGACCCCAGGTTATCTTGTTTACGACGGCAAGCCGTTCCAGGTTAAAGAAGGCAGCGGCATCCATATCAATATTGAACTCAAAACTAAGTACTGGTGGCTGAAGATCGTTGATTGGAAAACGATTTTACTGGCCGTCGTCATAATTTTATTGCTCTATAACTTTTATCGTGATAAAATACGTGATAGAATCAAGAATAAAGAATTATGAATCAAGAAGTGGAAATAAAGAAAATTAAGTCATTTACAGATTTAAAAGCCTGGCAAGAAGGGCATAAATTAGTTTTGATGATTTATAAAATTACGAAGGATTTTCCACGAGAAGAACAATTTGGATTGACTATTCAACTACGACGGGCTGGCGTCTCATTTACTTCCAATATAGCCGAAGGATTTAGCAGAAATTCTTATAAAGAAAAATTGCAATTTTATTCTATAGCTTTAGGATCACTTACTGAAATACAGAATCAGTTATTAGTGGCAAAAGACATAGGCTATATGATAAAAGAAGAATTTGATAAAATTGCCGAGCAAACCATATTAGTTAATAAAATTACTAACGGTTTAATTAAAAAATCTAAAACCATAATTCATGATTCATGACTCTAAATTCATAATTCTAATCCTTATCCTGATTCTGCTTGCCGGCAATATCTTTTTAGGCGTCAAGTATATATCTCTTGTCAAAGAACTCCGTCAAACCCAAGCCGCTTTGCAAACTCAAACAACCAATGAAAAGATTTTAGAGTTCTCCAAGCTTTTCATTAAAGAAGTTCTCAAGGCGGAAACAGAAGTGAGTTTTGACACGAGGTTGAAGCTGGAAAACGCAGTCAGGAATTTGGGCGACGAGGAAATTCTGAATCAATGGTCAAAATTCGTTGAAAGCAAAACCGAAGTTGGCGCGCAAGAAGAGGTTAAAAATTTATTGGAAATATTGATAAATAAGATTCACCCTGTTAAATAATTTTAAATTTCTTAACATGTTCTATTTTGTCTATGTTTTATCTTGGATTGGTTAAATTTATGGTTATGTTTTATTGCGAAGCAAGAAGATACCCCGAGCGTAAGCTCGGGGAGATTCATATGGTTCAATCGATGGCGGGAGAGTTAGATTTTAGATGATTTAATACGAGGATTAAGTGTGTGGTTCAAATACTTTTACGCTATAGCGTAAAAGTATTTGAACGATAAGAAGGGTGTTCAGGTTCGGGGGGGGGTGCCCCCACTAATTATGGTATGTGAGAATTGTTTTTTGCCGAGCAAATGGACAAATTCTTTGTTCCCAATAATGAAATAATGAATTGATTGTTGGCATACAAGGATACGGTTTTTGGCCGTAATGCCATAATTAGTGTGGGGGTGTTGTCAAAATTTTAGAAGTGTGCATATAATAAGATGCCTTAAGTAAAGGTGTTTTTTTAAATATTAAATCCGAAGCGCGGAGTTCGAAACCATGTCTTAGTTTTAGTTTTGGATCTTAGCCGCGAGTCAAGTTTTAGGTCTTGGTCTATGGTTTTAAAACCAATGACTATGACTTTTAACCAAACCCGTCGCTACGACCTTCAACCATCAACTAAAGATTAATGTTGTTTCGGATTTCGGATTTAGAATTTCGGATTTTTAAAATTTATGGCTCAAGTTAAACCAGACATAGAAACATTTGCTAAAATAAAAGTTATCGGCGCCGGCGGCGCCGGCGGCAACGCTGTCTCTCGGATGGTGGAGGCGAAAATTCACGGCGTTGATTTTATCGCTGTTAATGCCGATGCCCAACAGCTCCATCATTGTAAGGCTCCTCAAAAACTTCTGATTGGGAAAAATTTAACTCGAGGATTGGGGGCTGGGATGAATCCTGATATTGGACGTCAGGCGGCCGAAGAGAATAAAGATGAAATTCAAGACCTCATCAAGGGCGCTGATTTAGTTTTTGTAACATGTGGGATGGGCGGCGGAGTCGGGACCGGTTCGAGTTCGGTGGTGGCGGAGGCGGCAAAAGACGCCGGGGTTTTGACGGTTGGGGTTGTAACTAAACCTTTTACTTTTGAGGGTTTTCAGCGGATGCGCATCGCGGAGGGCGGTTTGGATCAACTCAAGGGTAGAGTGGATACCTTGATTACTATTCCCAACGATAAAATTTTGCAACTTATCGAAAGAAATACTCCTTTGCTTGAAGCGTTTCGAACCGTTGACGATGTTCTTCGGCAGGCGGTGCAGGGAATTTCCGATATTATTGTGACGCCCGGCGTGGTTAATGTTGACTTCGCCGATGTCCGAGCGATTATGCAGGATGCCGGTTCGGCGCTGATGGGGGTCGGTCGCGCCAGCGGCGACGATCGGGCGGTGGAGGCGGCGCGGGCGGCGATTAATTCTCCGCTTTTGGAAGTCGCGATTGACGGCGCCAAGGGGGTTCTTTTCAATATCTCCGGCGGACCGGATCTGACCATGATCGAAATCAACGAAGCGGCCAAGATTATTACTGAATCAATTGATCCTGACGCGAAAGTTATTTTCGGGGCTGTTACTGACGAGAAGATGAAAAAAGGAGAAATCAAGGTGACGGTTATCGCCACCGGCTTTGGAGAGAAACCAGTTAGAAAAGAGAGGGCGACAGATTTAGACAAAGAAGAAGGAGTTGTTAGGCCGAAGCCAGTCGAAGCTAAAAAAAATAATAATTCTCCTTCTGTTTCTTCGGTTAACTCGAAGAAGCCTAATTTTGAGGTGAGTCAGATTGACGAAGGCGGACAAGAATGGGATATCCCCGCCTTCATCAGGCGTAAAATGAAGTAGGATTAAATTTTTAGTATTGTATGTATATAAGTGTTTTTAGAATGATTTTGGGATTTTGGCGGGCAGGCGCCTTCATCAGGCGTAAAATGAAGTAGGATTCATAACCTAGATTTAAAAGCCCCTCCGCGCGGTACCGCGCGGAGGGGCTTTTGGTTTTATAGGATTATTATCCAATAAGAATGTTAGTTTGGTGAAAAATGCCTAAAAATGCTCTATTTGTCATTCTGAACGGAGTGAAGAATTTCATCAATAAGCGATTTCCAAAGTCTATGAGATCCTTCGTTTTACTCAGGATGACAATTATTCACCAAACTATTGGCCACGACAAGGGACCGACATGACATTGCGGAGATTCACTGAAAATGGTATAATATGGGCAGAAGCTAAGACTTACATTTTACCCTCAAGTGCAACACTTGGTAAATTAGTTGATAAGGCGTAAAGCT
>CAYYTW010000055.1:0-5971 GCA_964474765.1 uncultured Candidatus Saccharibacteria bacterium | reverse complement strand
ATGCCAAATTTTAAAATACCTCAAGAGTCCAGAATAGGGTGGCATTATACATTTTCTTGATTTTTTTAGAATAATATGTCATACTAAACGCAAAGAACTTTGAAAAATAAATAACTTCTGAAAAGGAGTAGAGACATGTCGAAAATTATCAGACTGAACGAAATCGGTCCCGTGATTGCCGAGAAATTCAAGGACAAGAAGTATATTACCTGCTATGTAGCTTCTAACGCCGTAACGCCGACAGCTTCGCTTCGGGCAATAACTGACTACATTAAAACTGGCGCGCAGATGCCTTTTATGAGAATGGTTTCGCTGTTGCTGTTGGGCGAAGTTCCTTATGTGGAACCCGGTCTCCAAGACAAGATAATGGCTTATTCCATTTTTTCCGGACCGACAATGCGAAAGGCGGTTAACGAGGGCCGGGCATATTATTTGCCTTGTACGCTGGCTAATCTGGAAAGCATGATTGGCAAGGATCGTCCATTTCGGCCGGATATTGTCATCGCCAAAGTCACCAAAGATCCCCGCAGCGGAACATATAATTTAGGGCCTTCGCTGGAAGCGATGTATACCGCGATCGATAACGCGCAATTGGTAATCGCCGAGCTGGATGACACCATGCCGTTTGTGAACGGCGGCGACCTTGATAAGTCGTCGATAGATTATCTCATTGTTGATAACGGTGTTGAGGGGCTTCATTCCTATATTACCGGTTTTGAAGATTTGCCGCTTCGGGCGAAACAAGGCATCAGGCGGGCCGGCGAATTGATCGTCAGGCATTTCATCCGGGACGGCGTGACACTGCAGATTGGCATCGGCGAAATTACTGACGCGATAGCGAGCTTAATCAAGGATGCCAGACCTAAAGATTTAGGCTGTCAGACTGAACTTTATGGCGATGGGTTGATGTCTTTGCAAAAGGCGGGGATCATCACTAACCGCCACAAAAAAATGAATGCGTGGCGTAGCACTACCAGCCTGCTTATGGGGTCAAGTGAACTGTATGAATTCGCGCATATGAGACCTGGCCTGGAATTACGCCCTTGCACTTATACCAACGCGGCTCATATCATTAGGGCCAACGGTAACGAGAAATTTCCGTTTATTTCTATCAATACTGCCGTGAGCGTTGATTTGGGCGGCAATGTTTGGGCGGACTATATTGATGCTACGCGGTATTATAGCGGGGTTGGTGGCCAGCCGGATTTTGTCCGCGCCCTGAATGATTTGCAATATGGTGTGGCGATTATCGTCATGTTGAGCACGACTACCAGCGGAATCACAAAAATTGTTAAAGCCCATCCGGCCGGAGTTACTCTAACGGCTTGCAGTTATGACAATATCGTGGTTGTCACCGAACATGGCATCGCCGATCTGCGAGGATTGGGCGTTGGGTGCAAGGCGCGCGCCCTGGCTCATGTCGCTGACGAAAGCGTCCGCGATAACTTGCTTCGATATATTGATGAAAATAAACGGCTGTTCATCGCGCCGCGACATAGCCGGAAGCTAAGTGGTTTTATTCCGTATGATGGCCCAATGCCGTTGGATTAATGAGAAATGTAAATCTACTTCCATCGACCGTCCAAAAACTGTCATTGTGAGGAGCACTTCGGCTGAACTTGGTGTAAACTTTGCGACGAAACAATCCAAACCTTTGGCTTAAATACGGGATTGCTTCCCCCGACCTTCGTCGGGGTCACAATGACAAAATGGAGTTTTCGGACAGCCTCTGTTTTTTAGGAGTCGGAAATGAATAGAAAATGGGTGATTCTCGGCGCCGCGATGTTGATTCAGCTGTGTTTAGGCGCGTTGTACGCATGGAGCGTGTTCGTTAATCCGCTTAAAATAGCGTATGGATTCACGAACACGCAAACGCAAATAGTTTTTTCTTTGAATGTGGCCACTATTTCTTTAGCGGTATTATTCGCCGGCAGGTGGCAGGATAGAGTCGGCCCGCGCAAAGTTATTGCCTGCGGCGGATTACTTTTCGGCGGCGGGTATCTTTTGGCGGGTCTTTTAAGCCATGGGTCGTTTGCCGTTATCATGATTGGTATCGGAATTGTCAGCGGAATCGGAAGCGGCCTTGCTTACATTAGTGTTGTTGCTACCGGAATTAAATGGTTTCCGGAAAGAAAGGGTTTGATAACTGGTTTGATTGTCGGCGGAATGGGCAGCGGGACGATCGTTATCGCCGAAATTTCTTCGCGCCTGATTCAGCGGGTCGGCATTCTGGAAACTTTTACCGTTTTTGGAATTATTTTTCTGACGCTTTTGCTCCCCCTTGCTTTTGTTTTCTCTGCTGAAGGCGAACCCGCCTCTGGCGGGAAAAATCCTCCGGTTGGCACCGAAGCCAAAAAGGCGGAGGGGCCGCAAGCGGCGGCGAAAAAAGAAATGAGCCGGCGGGAAGTGCTGAAGACAGCACGATTCTGGCTTCTGTGGATTATGTTTGTCTGCGGCGCCGCTGCGGGATTAATGTATATAGGAATTCTTAAATCGTTCGGCGAAAATCTGTCTGGCATTACAACTGCCATGTCGATTGTTGCTGTCGGCATTTTTGCTGTCGGTAATAGCGCTGGCAGAATCTCGCTGGGGTGGCTGTCGGATAAAATTGGGCTGCGGAAAACCATGTTTTTTATGTTTTTCACGCAGGTCGTGATGATAAGCGCTTTGGTCAATATGATTTCTCCCTATAAATTTTGGCCGGACGCATTTTCGGTTTTTCACCATCCGTCAATGCTGGGCTTGGGCGTTATTTCCGTCTGGATGGGGTTTAACTTTGGAGCCAATTTCTCGCTTTTTCCATCGGCAACGGCTAAATTATTCGGTCTGAAAAATCTCGGAGCGAATTATGGCGCGATGTTCACCGCCTACGGCGTCGGCGGCTTAGTCGGGCCGATTGTCAACGGAAAAATTTTGGATTTGACCGGCAGCTGTCTTTACGCGTTTGTTCTGGCCGGAATACTTTGTCTTATCGCGTCCCTACTTAGTTTGCGCATAAAAACATGATTAAACCGCCTCGATACCGGGGCGGATTTTGTTTTGCCAAGCTTAATTTTGAAAGATACGGAGGCCATTTCAGTATCATTTTGTATTGGAATAGATTTCCAGTTGTCGTCCAGCGCCTTTTTAAGATATAATGATTACGGACCCAGAATTACGAAATTAATTTTTCAGCGTTGTTCCGCGTGTTCATCCGCGTTTTGTCGAATGGGAATCTCGGAGTTTGGTGAATATGCCTAAAACTATTATTCTACCTCCTCCCCTTAGACCTTGTCTGTCCGTAGTTTCACGCGAAGGAGGATAAGGGGGATAAAATATACAATTTTCACCAAACTCATCTCGGCGGACTTTGGTCGGATGAAAGCGCGGGCGCGCGCGAATTTTTTCTATCATGGCTACTGTGATTTTTGAAAAAGGATTTTCTTACGATGATATTTTGCTTGAGCCGAAATTTTCTGCCATAAAATCTCGGAAAGAGGTTAGTTTAGAAACGAAACTTTCAAAAAAAATAAAACTTAATATCCCGTTAATTTCGGCTAATATGGATACGGTCACAGAATCAGGAATGGCCATTGCGATGGCGCGGCTCGGAGGCGTTGGTATTGTCCATCGGTTTATGACAATCGATCGTCAGGTCGAGGAAGTAGATAAGGTCAAAAGGTTTACTAACTATATTATCGAAACTCCCTATACCATAAGTCCCGAATCGACTATTGCCGACTATAGAGAATTGTCACAAAAATTCGGTGTCAGCGGATTTCCGGTGATTGACGTGAAGGGTTATCTTGTCGGAATGGCGACTGAGCGCGACATAGTTTTTGAAAACAATTCAAGCGCGAAAATAAAAACGATAATGACGCCGAGAGAAAAATTGATTACCGCCGCGAAAGACATCGCTTTTTCAAGGGCGGAGGAAGTTTTTAAGAAATTTAAAATCGAAAAACTTCCATTGGTTGATAAATCCGGAAAACTTTGCGGATTGATTGCTGCGAAAGACATCCAGAAAACCACGCTTTATCCCCATGCGGCAAAAGACAAAAAGGGGAGATTGCTGGTGGGCGCCGCTGTTGGCGTGGCAGACGATTATTTTGAAAGGGCGCGGCGATTGATTGAGGCAGAAGTCGATATTCTGATAATTGACATTGCGCACGGACATAGTGTTTTGGCTATTGGGGCGTTAAAAGCCATTAAAAAGAATTTTGCCGGCCAAGAAGTGATTGCCGGTAATGTGGCGACCGAAGCGGGAGTTAAAGATTTAATTCGCGCCGGCGCCGATGGCATTAAAGTTGGAGTTGGGCCGGGGTCAGCCTGTACCACGCGGGTGATAACCGGCGCCGGTGTTCCCCAGCTTACCGCGGTTTTAAATTGCGCCCGCGCCGCCAGAAAATACAAGATTCCGATTATCGCCGATGGCGGGATTCGGAAACCGGCGGACATAACCAAAGCATTGGCTGCCGGCGCCTCAACGGTGATGATCGGAAATCTGTTCGCCGGAACCGACGAGGCGCCAGGAAGAGTTATTAGCAAAGAGGGAAAGCGGTATAAGCTCTACCGCGGAATGGCGTCGTTCGGCGCTAACATTTCCCGTCGTTTGCTGGATACCAGTGATGAAGATAAAATTTATGACAATTTAATGTTGGAGGGTACTGAAGGACTGGTGCCATATCGGGGCAGCGCGAAAGATGTTATCGAATATCTGGTGGCCGGTTTGCGTTCGGGAATGAGTTATTTAAACGCCAAAAGCATACACGATCTTTCCAAAAACGCCAAACTTATCGAGATAACCGCTAACGCTCTTCGGGAAAGCCACCCACACGATTTAGAAAGCGCGTAGACCTTGTTAGAAATTTAAGCTTTATCTATTCTTGTTAAAGACCGGGTTTTGATCAGAGATAAACTGATAGCGAAATGAATATTTTCTGTTACCCCTGCCATAAATGGCGGGGTTTTCCAGCGGGGTAGAAACGGATTTTCGTTGACTATCTCCTATTTTTTTGATATACCGTTATTTGGGTATACTGATTCTTTGAAAAATTCAGTCTTAAGGGTAACCGACCATATAGAGGAGGTGGGATAAATGAACAATTTTCCTAAACGGGCGCACAAATTTTGGCTTTATTGGCTGCTCGGAATTTTTACGTTCGTGTTTATCGGCCTTCAGATGATGCAATTTCACTGCCAGCTTCCAAACGTCCCTCACGAATTACGCTTTTTTTGGGGGGTAACGTTGCTGGGTTATGTAGTTCTAAAGGAAGTGTTTCGCTGGCATGGTTTAAGTGAGGGAATGGCGGGGCACTGGGGTGAACTTTATGTAGCGCTGGTCATCGGAAGCTTTTTATGGATGCAGGGTTGGAATCTCGTCCGGCTCTGGGTTTATGGCGTATCCTGCCTTACTGTTCCTGAAGGAGCGGTAGAGGGGGCGATTGAGGCTCTAACTCTTTGGATTGCTTCGGTAATTTCGTCTCTCCTGCACTACAACAGGAAAAACGGCAAGGACAATAAATCTGCCCGCTACTAGAAAGAAAGCACTTGCTCAATACGCGAGTGTTTTTTATTGCCTTTTTATGCTGTCCAATTGACGCTGGGTGGCAGTTGAAGTAAAATTAGATATAGTTAAGAACTGGTAGTGAGTAAGCGTTCAAAAGTGTCATGCCGAACTTGCCTACTTGCCAAAGTATTTGCGTCGGAGGGGTTCAGTATCTCCTTTGGGCCAAAGTTGTCATAAAAGATAAATAGGTTTTATTTGTTATGACCCCATTAAAGCGAATAATATTATGGGAATCAATATTAATAATTTCACAATTAAGAATCTCATAACCATTCGATTTCATGGACCAAGGTTGAACTTTTTGTCTATTAGCCTTCGCAGCACAGTTTGCTTAGGATTTTTTATTTTTGCTCTCTCGGGCATTTTTATTTCCAATGCTTTTTCTGCGGGCCCCACTTTTGTAAGCGGTCCCATTACTACCGA
>CAYYTW010000054.1:0-6168 GCA_964474765.1 uncultured Candidatus Saccharibacteria bacterium | reverse complement strand
TGGCTTCGCCAATTATATTATACCCGAGTGGTGCACTTCAAAGGTAAATTTACGGACCACCTCTCGACTTTGCTCGAGATAAAATTTCCAAACCAGAATCCCGAAAAAATAACCCACCCTGCGGGTGGTCACTCGAAGGGCGACAATGACTAATTCTCAAATTTCGGCATTGGAGCTTGTGAATTTTTTCTGAATTCGGACTTGGTTATTGGTTATTTTATGGCGGCTGGCTGTTATTCTGAAAGGATTTGTCAGAACTCGCCAAAAATATCGGAATTTTTTTGAACAACCATTAAGTTTTCCGGTATTTCCGATAAAAAACGCGAAGGAGGATTTGTTGTTATCGAACCGAAAAAAAGTCTTCTTTCGGCAAAAGTCAAATAAAGCAGATTTTTTGCCCGGGTCATGCCGACATAGCACAGACGGCGTTCTTCTTCCAGCCGGCTTTTGTCAAGCAGAGTTTTGCTGTGAGGAAAAATCCCTTCTTCGCAGCCGACAATGAAAACCACCGAGAATTCCAGTCCTTTGACGCAATGGAGCGTCATCAGGTTGATTAAGTTTTTTTCCGTTTCCACTTCATCCGAATTCTGCAAGAGCGCCGCTTCTTCCAAAAAAGCGCTTAACCCTTCGGACGGAGAGAAAAGGTCAAATTTTTGCGTTACCGAAAAAAGTTCTTCGATGTTTTCCATGCGCGCTTCTCCGTTTTCTTGCCCGAGAACATAGTCTTCATATTTTGTTTCATGGACAACTTCTTTAAGGAGTTCTGATAAGGATAATGATTTGTTTTTCTTGCGCAATTCATCAATTAGCTTATTGAAGTTCTCCCAAGCACTCTTTCTGAAAGAATTGGTCATTGGGATTTGGGCATTAGGCATTTTTTTGATCCCTCTTGGCGGCGCATTGATGATTCTTTCTAAGGCAAGCCGGTCATGGGGGGTGTGGATAATTCTTAAATAAGCCAGTAGGTCTTTGATTTCTTTCCGGTCATAGAATTTTGTCGCGCCGACAACTTTATAGGGCAGGCCAGCCCGCAAAAAGGCTTCTTCGATGGCGCGCGATTGGGCGTTGGTCCGGTAGAGAATCGCGAAATCGGAAAGACGGAGGCCGAGTTCAACAATAATTTTTCTTATTTCGTCGACGATGAATCTGCCTTCGTCTTTTTCGTTCAATGCTTCGTAAAGCGCAATCGGAGCGCCGTCGGGATTGTCGGTCAAAAGATTCTTGTTTTTTCTTTCGGTGTTTTTGTTAATGAGCTGGGCGGCGGCGGAAAGAATTTTTTTTGTTGAGCGATAATTTTTTTCTAATATTATTATTTTGCATTCCGGATATTTTTTTTCAAAATTCAAAATATTTCTGAAATCAGCGCCGCGCCATTTGTAGATGGCTTGGTCGAAGTCTCCCACGACAAAAATATTTTTGTGTTTTTCACCCAGCAGATTGACCAGGGCGTACTGGGCGAAGTTCGTGTCTTGGTATTCGTCTACCAGAATATATTGCCAGCGCCTTTGGTATTTTTCCAGGGCTGAAGGAATGTTTTTAAACAACAAAACAGTTTGCATTAGCAGGTCGTCAAAATCAAAAGCGTTACTGTTTTTAAGCTTGTCTTGATATAGGACATAGACTTTAGCCGTTATTTCCTGGTAATAACTGGCTGATTGGGCGGCGTATTCTTCCGGTCCGGATAAGTCATTTTTAGCGAAAGAGATGGCTTCTTGAATCGAACGAGGCTTGAATTGCTGCTGGTTGATTTCTAGTTCTTCAAGGCATTTTTTGATTAAGCCAAGCGAGTCCTTGTCGTCGTAGATAATAAAATCCGGACGACGGTTTATTCTTTTAGCCTCGGCGCGCAATATCCGCGCGCAGACGGCGTGGAAGGTACCGATGGCGGGTAAGCGCGCGCAATCCTTTTTTGTGTCATCCTGAGGGCGGAGCCCGAAGGATCTCATGGGCGTCGATGAGATTCTTCGCTCCATTTCATTTCGCTCAGAATGACAGAGATGAGGTGGGTTTCCGATTAACTTTTTAATCCTTTCTTTCATTTCCTGCGCCGCTTTATTAGTGAAGGTTACGGCTAAAATATTTTCCGGCGCGATATTCTGCTGGATCAGGTGGGCAACCCGATGAGTGAGAATTTTTGTCTTGCCTGATCCCGGTCCGGCGATAACCAAAACAGGACCATTGATAGTTTCAACGGCTTGGCGTTGTTTTTGATTGAGGCCGGCAAGAATGTCTGTCATGTTTTTAAGTATAGCCCAATTTTCATTAATGACCAATTCTCAAACCCGAATCCCGAAAAAATTCCTAAATCACAATGACCAATGACCTAATTATTGGTTATCAGGATTTGGAGGTTGGTTATTTTTTCGGTATTCTGGTTTGGCTATTAAGCGAAGCTTGCGTGAGCGTTCCGCTCACAATTGGATTTTTTAACGGCGAGTAGTCTTGACTCTGTAGAATCACAGCATATCCGTAGCTCTACGGGGTTGACACCCTTTATCTGCGTGCTACCCTTAAAGTAGGCTGTTAAAGCCGTTCTCTTTATTTATCCAGCTCAGCTGGGCGGAACAAAAAGGTACTCCGCAGCGCTGCGGGGGAGATTAATTTGTGAGTACTGACTATTCAAATTCTGTCCCGAGTTTTCCGGATGGCCGGCGGGACAAAACAACGCGGTTTGGAAAACTGCTGATGCTGGCGGCGGTTATTTTATTTCTTCTGTTTTTTGGAAAAAATTTTGGCGGATCATTGAGCAGAGGAGGTGTCAGCGGCGAACAAACAGAAAGCGATCGGGCGGTAATCACCGACAACGCTCCGGCCGAATTGCCGGACGGGATTTTAGGCGGTCCGATTGCGGGATTGGAACAGATTTTATTTAATTCTGCTAGGGGCGCGGTTGATTTTTCGGCTGACGACGCGGAGGAAAACGCCGATGCGGTTCTGTTCCAGGACAACAGCGTGGTGGGAATGAATAGTCCTTCGCCAGGCGCCGAATTCGGCAGTTTTCGCAAGGAGGTTGCGGAATACGTCGTCAAAAGCGGGGATACGCCCGAAGATATTGCCAATAGTTTTGATATCAGCACTTATACTTTGCTTTGGGCCAACAATTTGAAAGACGGAAGCATCATCCATCCTGGCGACAGGCTGATTATTTTGCCGATTAATGGCGTCAGGGTTAAGGTTGCCGCCAATGATACAATCGTTTCGTTGGCCAAGAAATATAAAGGAAAAGAAGATGAGATCGTCGCCTTCAATTCTTCGTCGGAGAACGAAGGTTTGCGGGCCGGAGATTATATTATCATTCCGGGCGGAGAAATGCCCGCTTCGGCAAAGGCGGCGCCAGCGAAACCGAAATATTCGGCGCCCCGATACGCTTCTTCGGTCCAACCGGCTAATAATTGGTTGATTTGGCCGACAACCGGTCATAATTGGGGAAGAATTCATGCCAGCAACGGCGTTGATGTCGCCAATCGCTGCGGCACGCCCATCTACGCGGCCGCCGCCGGACAGGTTATTCTTTCCGACGGCACGGGTTGGAACGGCGGTTACGGCAAATATATCCAGATTCAGCATTCCAATGGCGTTGTTACTCTCTACGCGCACAATAGCCAGCTTTTGGTTTCTGCCGGAGAATCAGTGGTCCAAGGGCAACTCATCGCCTATATGGGAACCACCGGTCGCTCGACCGGCTGCCATTTGCACTTCGAGGTTCGGGGCGCGAAAAATCCTTTGGCGGGGGCGCCGAGAACCATAAAATAGTTTTTTTGGGAGGATGATATAGGAGTCTCGTAATTCAAAGTAATTATATTTATAACAGTAGTTACGCACTTATTTATTGTCGAGAACTATTCAAGCCAAAATTTTAACTTCTCCACAAGATCGAAGAATAAAATTTTGGCTTACCTACGTTGAGATGGTTTCAAAACTGTCATTCTGAGGGTGAAGCCAGAAGAATCTCTCAACTTGTTTGAGAAAAGGAGCTTAATTTCTTGCATTCGCAAGAGATTCTTCACTTCGTTCAGAATGACAAAATAGGGTTTTGTAACCATCTCGTTGTGTTGCGTAACTCCTGTTTATAACAGAGGTATTAAACGATCAGCGCGGCAATTCGCCGACTTTTTACACTTGTCATTGCCTGTGGATAACTGTTTATAGATGAAACGCATCATTTCTGTTAGGATGAAACTATTGGAAAAAGTGAAAATTAACAAATTGAATTTTAAAATGAGCAATTATAAAAAAATACAGATCGTAGCCAGAATTTTATTATTAGTTCTAATATCCTATCCTGTTATCGTGGCAGAGGCGATGACTTGTCCTATGCAGTATGGAGGCAGTGGGTGCGGCTGGAAGGGAGGGGGCGTTGGTCCATCAGGCTTAATGGCGGTTTCCTGTCGGCAATGCGCCTGTTGGTGCGGACACGTTTCATGTTGTTATCCAAAAGAGGGTGAATTTCCCAAAGCGGTTGGACCGACCGATTGGCTTTTTAATATCTCAACCAAGCAATGTAATTGCGCCAGCGGCGGCGGCCAAAGCCAGCAACAGCAGCAAAAGTTACAGCAGCAACAGCAGCGGCAAACTGGTCAGCGGCCGACAAACTCTCAACTTCAGCGAAGCGCTTCCAATACGGCGAATAAAGCTAATGCCGGTAAATGGGATTGTTCAAAATTCGCCCAGCAATACCGGATTGAAAATGGAGGAATGAACCCGGGCCGCAGCACCGTTGATATGTATGATGCGGGAGAAGGGTGGGATGTCGGCGACCCGTTGAATCGGGGCGATATTTTAGTCACGAGTGGCCGGGGCCTCAACGGGATGCACGCTGTTACTTGTTATAATGCCAATTGTTTGTTGGTGATTCATAAGCCGGGCGTGAACGCTGCGGTGAGGATAGTGGATAGTGCTCGCTACCAGAACCGGGCACTGGCGGTTGTGCGGTTTAAATAAATTTACTCACGCATCTAAATATTAAAGAAAAATTAATTTTAATAGTAAAATCTCATTTATGAGCGAAACAAAATTCAACACTTTTAATATAATCGTAGTCATTCTGGTAATTTTGGGCGCCGCTGGCGCTGTTGGCATCGGGCATTACGGGTTGAAGAAAGCGCCGTCTGTTTCGCAAACCGGTAATCAAACAGAAACAACGGCTTCTTTGGATTCAGTCCAGCAAACATCACCGTCAACCATAACTCAAGTTGTCTGGCCCACTAATCAGGAATTGGGCGCTGAAATTTCGGCAACTTCAGGCTCGACAACGCCGTTTTCCTCCGATATCAGCTACCTGTCAGGTCCGGCCGGCAATCAGGTTGCGGACGCGTATCTGAACGCCTACCGGGAAGCGCAACAGAGCAAGGAGTCCTACAAAGAGGTATCTTTCAACGCCACCATTTATCAGTATCTTCCGCTTCGCGATTTTCTCAATGGTCTGGGTGTAAGTATTTATTCCGCAGTCTACGATATCCTCGACCAAGCCGACTACCGCGCGGTTTTCTGCTGCCGCGACCAGAACACTATTGACAGGGGATTCAGGTTTGCCCTGGCCCAGCCGACCTTTGCTCAGGAATACTACGAAGACCTTTATGCCACCATCGACGGCAATCTCAAAAAATGGGAGCCGACCATCTTCACGGATTTTAAAAATGTTTTTTTCTCCGACAACGAATTGTCTAAAACCGTCCCGAATTTTCAAAACACCGATTACCACACAATTCCCATTAGACACGCGACCACTAACAATCTCTCCATTGCTTACGCCGTCTTTGATGGCAATCTTTTCATCGTTAACAGCCTCGATTGTCTGAAAACCATGCTTCATGCGGCTGAACCGCAGGGAGACGCGCAGTCGCAAGAACAGGTATGGAATAAAAAATAGAGGGAGGTATTTAAACCTGTGGATAATCTTTCTAACGCTGGTCAGGACGAATTGGAGGAACTCTCCAAAACTTTCTCGTTTAAGCTTGCCGACAAGCTGGAAAAGCATGAAATAGACATTGATAAAGCCTGCAGATTAATGCAGGAGTTTTTGCAATTAGTAGAATCCGCCAACACCAGCGGAGAGATTAAAAAATTCATTGACGGGATTTAAATAATCTGTTATAACGCTATCAAAGTGTAACGCCTACATTTTACCCTCAAGTGCAACACTTGGTAAATTAGTTGATAAGGCGTAAA
>CAYYTW010000053.1:0-6222 GCA_964474765.1 uncultured Candidatus Saccharibacteria bacterium | reverse complement strand
GCATGCCAAATTTTAAAATACCTCAAGAGTCCAGAATAGGGTGGCATTATACACTTGCTTGGATTGGCCGAGAAGATGTGATAAATTGACTTGTAGCTGTTCTTTTTAAACATTGGTCGCTGGGAGGCAGAAAGACTATGAAAATCGATAAAGAAAGATTTGCTTGGCATAAAACCGAAAACGGTAAAAAGGCACATATTTTTCCAAAAAACCATTTGGCTAAGGCGCTTTGCTTGAGGGGCCCGGCTTGTAAAGAAGTTTTAGATGATCCTTCCGATGACATTATCTGCAAGGAATGCGTGGAGGATTATCCCGCTGCGGCAAAATCGGCGTCTTTCGCTATATTTGTTGGATGATTTCAATAAAAAACGAGGGTTTGTAACCCGCGAAACCGCGGGTTTTTTTGTTGATCGTTTGACGTTTTGGAAAACTACGTGATAATTTAGAACAAAGGGAGGTTGGTCTTTGAAAATTAAAATGAGATGGTTACAAAACCCTATTTTGTCATTCTGAACGAAGCGAAGAATCTCTTGCGAATGCAAGAAATTAAGCTCCTTTTCTCAAACAAGTTGAGAGATTCTTCGGGCTTCACCCTCAGAATGACAGTTTTGAAACCATCTCAATATAGAGAGGTAGAAAGCGATGCCGTTTTCAGCGAAAGTATACGGGGAACGTCGTTTGCAATTGGTAAATTTAATGAAAGAGGGGATAGCGATTATTCCGACAGCATTGGAATGCGCGCGCAGCCGCGATACCGATTTTTCTTTCCGGCCGGATAGTCATTTTTATTATCTGACCGGCTTTGCAGAACCGGAAGCAGTGCTGATTGTGGTTGCTGGCGAACAAGAGAAGAACGTTTTGTTTTGTCGCGAGCGGGACGCCAAAGAAGAACAATGGGTTGGCAAGCGCCTTGGCCTCGAGGGCGCCAAAAAGGTGTCGGGCGTTGACGAAGTTTATCCGATTAGCTCGTTGGATAAAGAAATATCCTGGCTTTTAATAGACCAGCGTATTGTTTATCTTCCGGGCAAAAACGGCGAATGGGTTGAACGCATAAAAGATTGGTTCGTCGATACTCAAATAGCCATGGGCAAATTTCGTCTTCACGACCAAGGTGATTATCGAAACGTCTATGATTTGCTTGATGAAATGCGATTAATAAAACAGTTGGAAGAAATGACGATCCTGCGCCGAGCGGCCGTAATTTCCGCTAACGCCCTATGCAAGGCGATGAAAACTTGCCTGCCGGGAATGATGGAATATGGTTTGGAGGCCGAATTGATTCATGAATTTCGGCACTCAAACAGCACCTATGCGTTTCAGCCCATTGTCGCTGGCGGAGAAAATGCTTGCCTCCTGCACTATATGGACAATAATTGTCAGCTGAAGAACGGCGATTTGGTTTTGATGGATATTGGATGCGAACTGGATTGCTACGCATCCGACATCACCCGCACTTTTCCCGTCAACGGAAAATTCAGCCGTGAACAAAAAATCATTTATAAAATCGTTTTGGCGGCGCAGGAGGCGGCAATTAAAAAAATCAAGCCGGGCATAAACTTTCTCGATCTTTACAAGATGGTCATTAGGATACTTACCGCTGGCTTAATAAAGCACGGCTTGTTAATCGGCGAAGTGGATCAATTGGTAAAAAATAAAGCTTACGAACGTTTCTTTATGCACGGCGTGGGACATTGTGTGGGGTTGGATGTGCATGATTCGGGTAGCAAAGAGATTAGAAACGGGCAAAGGGTTTTGGAATCGGGCATGATTTTAACCGTTGAGCCGGGAATTTACATCCAACCAGACGATGGAACCGTCGATCCGAAATGGCGCGGCATCGGTGTCCGTATTGAAGACACGGTTTTAGTTACCGATAAGGATTGCGAAATTCTTACCTCTGCCGCCCCGAAAAAGATTAAAGACATCGAAGCATTGATGAAAGAATAATTATCACAACTTAGACGGCTTTAAAGGGCCGTCTTTTTTCTTTTTATTGACCCCTTGAAACACACAGAACTACGATAGCGTAATTCTGTGTGAACTGTGTTTCGAGCTTAGACACTATGTTTTAGGCTTAGATATCGAAGATTACATGATGTCCGTTATTAAAAAAGCCGCCTCTAATTGGCGGCTTTTGCTTTTTTAAACCAGTTTAAATTTTGCGTTAAAATGCCGCAGGGTCGGTGGTTCATATATGAATTCTAGACCCCTTATTTTGTCTTTATTTTCTTTGAGTTTTTTAAAAACCTCGATTACATAATAAAGATGCTCAAGCGTATAGACGCGGCGAGGGAGAGCCAGGCGCAGAAGTTCGAGGCCGGGATCGACATTTTCTCCGGTTTTTTGGTCACGTCCGGCTAAAAGCGTGCCGATTTCGACGCCCCTGATTCCGCCTTCGATATAAAGCTGGCAGGCAAGAGCATGTCCCGGAAACTGTTCATAGGAAATATGAGGCAGAAATTTTTTGACATCGACATAAACCGCGTGGCCGCTAGGAGGAGTGACAACTGGAATACCAATTTTCTGAAGCTCCTCGGCTAAAAATTTAACTTGCCAGGTCCGGTAATGCAGATAATCATAGTCGATGCCTTCGCGGATGCCGACGGCCAAAGCTTCCATATCGCGTCCGCTCATCCCACCATAATGCAAAAAACCTTCTTTCAGAATGGCAATTGGCGCGAGTTTTTCATATAAGTCTTTATCACGAATAGCGATAAAACCGCCGATGTTGACGATTGCGTCTTTCTTGGCGCTCATCAAACAACCGTCAACACAAGACATCATTTCGTGGACAATTTCCTGAATAGTTTTATCCTCATATCCTTCTTCCCGGCTTTTAATAAAATAAGCGTTTTCCGCGAAACGGGCGGCATCAAAAAAGAGGGGGATTCCGTATCTTTCGCAGATTTTCGAAACCGATTTGATATTGCTCATCGAAACCGGCTGCCCACCGCCGCTGTTGCAGGTTATCGTAATAAGCACATAGGCAATTTTACCCGGATTCAAAATAAACACTTTCTTTAACTTCTCGAGGTCCAAATTTCCCTTAAAGTGATGATTACTTTGGGTATTGTGGATTTCATCGATTGTGCAATCTGTGGCGAATCCCTTCTTGTCTTCGATATGCGCTTTGGTGGTATCAAAATGCTTGTTACCGGGCACCAGCATACCTTCTTTTATCATCAGGCGGTCAAAGACATCTTCGGCGCCGCGGCCTTGATGGGTCGGAATAACATATTGGAAACCTAAAACTTCTTGAACCGCTTTTTCCATTCTTTTAAAGCTGGCGCTGCCGGCGTAGCTTTCGTCGGCGCGCATAATAGCTGACCATTGCTCATCGGACATTGCTCCGGTGCCGCTGTCGGTCAGAAGATCAACATAGACATCGTCGGCGCCCAAAAAGAAAAGATTAAAATAAGCGGCTTCGAGTTTTTTAATTCTTTCGGCCCTGGAAATCTGTTTGATTTTCTGTACCATTTTAATTCTGTATGGAGGCAATACGATATCCATCCAAGCACTCCTTTGCCTTTTGATTTCGAAGAACGAGTTATTTAAAGTGGGTATACTATATCATGAAACTTGTTTTTTGGAAAGAAAAGCCCCCGCATATTGCGGGGGCATCCAAATAGAATCTTCAAAATCAAAATTTTTACGGCAAGGTAAGGATGTCAAAGGGCGCGGCTACGGCTGCGCTAAAGCGCGTAGCCGCCTCTAGTGCCATTTTTATTCTTTGTTCCGGGCCCATTTCTTTTCCACTCGTTGCGCAAAGCGATCCCAAACAATAACTTCGACCACTTCCTATGGCGCTAAAACCACGATGAGTTGCTTCTATTACTATAGATTCCGAATCAATTAGAAAAAGTTGGGACTTGTATCCTACAAGAATTTCTATTGTGTTCGCGTTAGCGCCCTTTTCAGAAAGAGATTTTTGCATTGCGGGAACAAAAGTTTTCACCATAAATTCAAATACTGTCTGGTTATCGTTTTGAGGCGGAACTTCCAAAAAATATTGCAATACTTGCCCGCTCTTCAACAGCCCGGCAAATCCTATAATGAATCTCCCGTCTTCACTCTTGAAAACTTTTTGGACGTAGTCGGTTATTTCATATCCCGACAGTGCTCTGCAGTCGCCGCCTATCCATACGCGGCCGTCCTGAACGATGCCGACTATCGCGGTTGCCCCTACGTTTTTTACACAATAGCCAAAACAAATACATGCGATTAAAAAAAGCACCAAAATATTTCTCTTCTTCATCGCTTCCTCCCTCTTTAAAGAGCTATCTTTCCAAAAGGCTAACAATGATAGTCCTTTCTCTGGGTTGCGTGTCGTCGCAGTCGATAAATACGATACTTTGATAAATTCCCAGTGCCAACGAGCCGCCTATAATTGGAATTGACACGCTGGAGCCGATTATGGCTCCTCTGATGTGTGCGTGGCCATTGCGGTCGCAAGCCAAAGTGTTGTGGCAATAATTTTTGTCGGGCGGGGCTATTTTTCTTAAGGCGGCTTCCATGTCGGCGATGGCGCCTGCTTCATATTCCATCAGGACGATGCCGCAAGTCGTGTGTTGGACGAAAATATGGCAGATGCCGCTTGAGATATTTTCGCGCGCGATAAAATCCCGAACCTCCTTCGTTATATCAATAAACTCAACTTCCGTTTTTGTGCTTAGGCCGATTTTTATTGTTTTCATTATCTCGATTCCTCCGTCGTTTGGGCGCGCGTTGCCTGTATTGTTAAAGGACGCATTGTAATGCTTATTGTAAATAAGGAGGAGGCACAAAGTCAATAGATAATGCTGATTTTCAACAGAAGGGTTTAAGCTTGCAAATTCGAATCTGGTGTGTTACAAATTAGGCAAAAGGCAAGGAGGGGTGAAAGGTGGAAATACAGAAGCTCGAAGTGCCTACGCAAGACTCTTTGACGCTTGAACAATTAGTTGAATATGGTAAATACAACGCGGTAAACAAAGAAATTAAAAGCGATGGTTTCCCGACGGAAAAAACTCGCTCCAAGCCGGAAATGGCCATTTTCAGCTCCAGTCGTTATATAGAAACCAAAGATATTCTTGCCGAAATGAAGCGGCAAGGATATCGCCCGGCCACCATAAAAGACCTGGCGGAATTAGGCGCGGCGCATCCGGACATGCAAAGAGAGTTCCCGATTGTCGCCCTGGGTTCGTGGTTATACGGAGGCGGCGATCGCCGATTTCCTTTCCTCCATGGTTGCGCCACCATGCGGGTGTTCTTTCTCTGCGTTGAACGACTTTGCGTTCCGTGGCACCCCATTTGCCGTTTTGCGGCAGCGCGTGAGTGAAGCTCCGCCCCGCAATACCGCGGGGCGGCTTCTTTTCTTTCGGTGTGGAGCGAAATCCCACACCGTTCCGCTTAGCGAGACTGATGCGGGGTAAAATTTCTATTGAATACAAAAAGAGCCCCTATTTAGGGGCGTTTTTGATCCTCTTTTGCTTTCAGTTTCGGAGCTCGTCCCCGCCTACTCCGCCGTAGCAGCCGCTACGGCTGCGAAGGCCGAGCGCAGTCCGCCGGCTTGCCTTAAATCAGTCTGGATTCCAGTCTAGACGGGAATGACAAGCAAAAAAACTTTAGACCAGTTCTACAGCTCCAGACGATAAATATTTTTTTCTTGGTCATTGACGACCTTGATCCCTATTTTTTTAAATCCGAGTTTCAGCCAGAGCGCGATGCCGCCTTCTCGCTCGGGACGGCTGGTCAGCTCAATAGCACTGGCGCTTTCATCTCTAGCGCACTTAATGAGATGTTCGCCCATCATTGTTCCCAATCCTTTTGTTCGCAAATTGGGCAAAATCACTACATCTTCAATCAAGGCCTCACATTTCATTAATGTTCGTACAATGAAAAGCGACCCCATGCCGACAATCTTTCTGTCAACTTCTAATATGTAGAGGCGGAAATTATCCTGGCAGATTAATTTCACCAGACGAATTATGTTTGTTGGCTTGACCCTTTCGGAAAGAGCACACAATAAATCGTTTACTGCTTTCACTGTTCCCTCAAAGGGGCTGATTCCATAATGGAATCCATCGAAATGATCTATCCGAATAATCCTTATAGTCATCGTTTATCCTCCTCCTGCGAATACTGCTCAACAGTAGTATAGTATATCAGGAATGATACGGAAGTCAAGAAACTGTATAATGCCACCCTATTCTGGACTCTTGAGGTATTTTAAAATTTGGCATG
>CAYYTW010000052.1:0-6303 GCA_964474765.1 uncultured Candidatus Saccharibacteria bacterium | reverse complement strand
AAAGGATTTGATGGAGTTGATAAGAAATTTGATGGAGTTGATAAGAAATTTGATGGAGTTGATAAGAAATTTGATGAGGCGCAGAAAGACAGAGACGGTATCCGTCGAGAAATGAGAGAGGGATTCACAAGAGTTAACGCGAGACTCGATGTTATAGAGGGCGACATTAAGGATTTCATCGGCCGCGATGAATTTGAAGATGTGTTGGCAAGATTGAAGCTGGTCGAAAAAACATTAGGATTGAAGGTCTAATCGTTTTTGCGCGCATTTTTGTTATCGAATAATAATTGCTCATTCGGGCGTTTTTTTGTTTTATTTCCCCCGTCCAGATTGCGGATTTGACATTATTATATATTATCTGTTATTATCTTTAAAAATATGGCTGGGAGGGTGACGTCTTGCGGCGGATATTGTACTGGCTTAGATTGAGAAGGAAGAGTCGAAAATTGATCGGAAATTGGGCAACTCTTTTAATCGATATGCAACCCCGTTTTCTGAAAGGGATTGATGCGTCGAAGAAAGAAAAGCTAATTGCTAACCAATTGAATGTAATTCGTTGTTGCGCTGATTATGATATTCCCGTCATTCTTATCGAATATAATATCGAATATACCGAATATGAGTTCGAATCTAATGAAGAATCGACGGTTGAGGTTTTACTCAAAGCGGTAGAGATGATTCCCAGAAGGGAGAAAATTACTAAAAAAACCGTCAATGCTTTTACGCACCCATATCTTTCGGCTTATTTGAGACACTGGCAGGTTGATGGGATTTTATTGATGGGGGTTTGCGCTTCGGCTTGCGTAAAGCTTACGGCCGAAGGCGCGCTTGGCAGGGGTTTTAAAATAGCAACATCGGGCGATTTAATCTCCGATGAAGGGGAAGATAAGCCGGACATGTCTTGGTATCGCCAAAACGGTTTAGTGTTTAAAGACTCTCGAAAGACCATTGAAGCATTAATAAATAAGGAAAACAAGGAATAGGATTTTAAAAATAGATCCTCGGATTACCGGGGCTTTTTTGGCGTCAAAATGCGGAGTGTTGTGGTGCCGAGCTGGATAAATTTGCCCCTCGGCCATAAATTTTATGTTCCAAAATTTGCTTTTCGAACGCAAATTTTATGTTCCAAAATTTGCTTTTCGAACGCAAATTTTATAAGATGGGAGAGTGTTTGCCAGCGTAGCTCCACCCTTCGCTCAAATTGCATTTGAGCTTCGGGAGGGCAGGCAGTAGTTGGTAGAGCGACGTCCCATTAGAGCCGGAGTAGCTCAGTCGGTAGAGCGACGCACTCGTAACGCGTAGGTCAGGAGTTCGATTCTCCTCTCCGGCTCTAACGGGACGAGTTTGATCTTATTCTTTTTAAAAATTATACTTTTAGCATGAGTAAAGCACTTTTAAAAGGAGGTAGCGGAGATGCTTGAAATGGCGCCGGAGGTCAGAGGGCTTTATAGATTGATGGAAATTGCAAACCGCAAAGAGTTAAAAGATTTTTTTAAAGAGGGTGAAACAGCAAATTTTTGGATAGCATGTATTAATTGCGCGGTCGACTCGTGTGAGTGCGATACCGTTTTTATCAACGAAACTGTAAAAAAAGCGAATCAGGTTCTTGAGGATATTCGTGTTTCGGCCGAGAAAAAAGGAATCCAGTTTTATCCGCACAACATAAGGAGCTTGGATTCTTTCATCGGTTTGAATAATTTGATGAGCTTGATGTGCGAGAGGGAAAGTCAGGAATTAAAAGATGCATTGAGGCTGCCGACCGAAGAAGAGAAAAAATACGGTATGGCGCCATCGGTAACTCCAGAAGAAGTCGTGTATAATGCCACTGGTTATTTTCTTGCCGCCTTGCTGAAAAAACTTTGTGTCCGGCTGGAAGAATTGCGGGCCCAATGTTAGCTCTGTTTAAAAGATATTTTAAGAGATAAAAAGCTATATGGTGGCGAGCAAAACTCGCCATTTTTGTTTCTTTTTTTGAGGCGGAAAAACCGCCACTTCATTTTTTTAAATAAATGTGCTAATCTATGTTATAGCTTCGATTTATGATTCAATCGAAACAACGGCAAAAAGAATTATCTTGCGGCGGTTTGGAAAAATCGCTAAAAGAATTGCGCGAAAGGATCCTGGCGACCAGGGACTGTCTTTGACTTGGCCGGAAAGAAACACAGAATAATTGAGTTGGAGATTTTAGCGGCCGAGCCGGATTTTTGGAAGAATCAGGAAAGGGCAAAGGAAATTGGGCAGGAATTGTCCGATCTGAAAGAAGAAGTCGGGCTTTGGGATGGCATGGAGAAAGAAATAGACGAATCAATGGAAATGGTTAATGTTTCTGGTCCGGAGGATAAAGATCTATTGGTTGAATTGGACGAGAAACAGCAGGCGTTGAAAAAGAAATTTGAAAAAGAAGAATTAAATATTTTCCTAGCCGGTAATTACGACCGGCGCAATACTTATCTGACTATTTTTTCCGGCGCCGGAGGAACGGAGGCGCAGGATTGGGCGGAAATGCTTTTGCGGATGTATTTAAGATACGCGGAGAAGAAAGGTTGGCAGGCGAAAGTCTTGGAGGTTTCGTCTGGACAGGAAGCCGGGATCAAGCATGCTGTTTTTGAAGTGAAAGGGCGCTACGCTTATGGCTATCTGAAAAGGGAATCGGGCGTCCATCGGCTGGTTCGTCTGTCGCCGTTTAATGCCAACAACCTACGACATACTTCTTTCGCGCTGGTTGAAGTTTTGCCGGAAATAGAGCAGGCGCAGGAGGTGAAAATCAATCAGTCTAATTTAAGGGTTGATACTTATCGTGCTTCCGGTCCGGGCGGCCAGTATGTCAATAAAACCGAAAGCGCTGTCAGGATTACCCATATTCCCACCGGCCTGGCGGTAAGCTGCCAAAGCGAACGGCTACAAGGCGAGAATAAAGCCAAAGCGATGAAAATGCTGATGAATAAACTTTATCAGTATGAGTTGGCCAAAACAGAGGAAGAAAGAAATAAACTGAAAGGAGCGCAGACGGCGGCCGCATGGGGCAATCAGATCAGGTCCTATGTTTTGCATCCTTATAAAATGGTCAAAGATTTAAGAACTAACATTGAAAGTTCGCAGCCGGAAAAGGTTTTAGACGGCGAGTTAGACGAATTTATCGAGGCCGAACTAAAAATCATATAACATATAACATATAACACATAACATATAACAAAAATTAGATTTAATCGGGGTATGTGTAGAAACGAGTTGTTGCGTGTTACATGTTACATGAATAAGTGATAGAATTCCGTAACGTTTCCAAAATTTATCAAACCAACAATGGCGAGTGCGCGGCGTTGACCAAAGTTGATTTGGTCGTTGGGCCGAAAGATTTCGTGTCTGTTGCCGGTCCGTCAGGTTCCGGCAAATCAACCTTCCTGAAGCTTTTACTCGGCGAAGAGAATCCGACCGATGGCCAGATATTTTTCAATGGTCAGGATATCGCGCTTTTTTCGGCCAGCGAATTGCCGCATCTTCGGCGCCGCATCGGGACGATTTTTCAGGATTTCAAACTGCTTTCTAATAAAACCGTTTATGAAAATATCGCTTTTGCAATGGAGATGGTTGGCAAGCCGACCAAGGAGATCGAACAGGATGTTCCGCAGGTTTTGGAATTGGTTGGTTTGAGCGACAAAACGGGATATTTTCCCCACCAGCTTTCCGGCGGAGAAAAGCAGAGGGCATCGATTGCCCGAGCGTTGATTCATCGGCCAGAAGTCATTCTGGCCGATGAGCCGACTGGTAATCTGGACCTACTTAATACTTGGGATATCATCCGTTTACTTTTGAAGATTAACGAATTGGGAACGACAATCATTTTGGCTACCCATGATCGGGAAATTATTAATAATTTGAATAGGCGAGTGGTCACTATCAACCGAGGCAGAATAATCAGGGACGAAGAGAACGGAAGATACATACTATAAAAACCCGAAATCCGAAACCAGAAATCCGAAACAAATTCAAATTTTCAAATGTCCAAATTTCAAAAACCGTTTTGGACATTAGAATTTTGGTCATTGAGTATTGTTTCGAGTTTCGAAATTCGAATTTGATAAATTTATGCCTTTTGCTCTAACCTTCTATCGCATTTTAAAATCTGGCTGGAATAACTTTCTGCGAAACAGTTGGCTGGCATTGGCGACCATTTCGGTCATGGTCTTGGCAATTTTTTTCATGAATAGTCTGATTTTTGTCAATCTGATTGGCGCAACTCTTTTAGTCAATCTTCAGACTAAAGTTGACATCTCGGTTTACCTGAAGCAAGACGCCAGCGAACAAGATGTTTCGATGATTAGGTCGGACCTGACATTTTTAAACGAGGTTAAAGACGTGAATTATATTTCCGCCGACGAAGCGCTGGCCAGTTTTAAGGCGAAACATCAAGGCAACGCGGTTTTAATGGAGAGTCTTCAGGAATTAGGCAATCCACTTTTACCGGTTCTAAATGTCGAGGCGCAGAAAGCTTCGCAATATGAGGCAATTGTCAATTTTTTGGAGCAGGATAAATATAAAACAATAGTTGACAAGATAAATTATCAGCAGACAAAACCTCTTATTGACCGTTTATCCAGCTTCACCCACAAAGTTTCGCGTGGCGGGTTAATTATCAGCATTATTCTGGCATTTGTTGCCGGCTTGGTCACCTTCAACACTATCCGATTGGCAATGTATAACTTCCGTCACGAAGTTTCGGTTATGCGGCTGGTTGGGGCGAGTAATTGGTATATTCGTGGTCCGTTCCTTGTCGAAGGCGTAATCTACGGCGTTATTGCCGCCGCTTCCACCACTTTTTTACTTTTCGTTTCCCTTTATTTTCTATCGCCCAAAATGAATTCACTCGTTCCCGGCTCTGATCTTTTAGGCTGGTTCAAAGCCAACTTTTTAGAGTTATTATTCTTTCAGGCCGGCGTTGGTATTTTACTAGGCGGAGTCGGCAGTCTGGTGGCGATTAGGAAATATCTGAAGGTGTGACGGAAAGATTTACGATTTATGATTCAAGAAGCGCGGCTTGAAAAAGCCGCCTTTTTAGTGTAAAGTGGAGATAAATTCGTTTTTTGCGGGATTGCTTGCCTGCGCAGGTAGGTCTAATGGTAGGACAAAAATGTGGAATGTTTATATTATCAAAAGTATAAATAAAAAGTGGTATTATGTCGGGAGTACAAATAGACTGTCGGAAAGAATATCGGAACACAATAAAGGACTAGTAAAATCTACGAAACATTATTTACCACTCAAACTTGTTTTTACGAAAGAATTCAGTTTGGAAAAGGAAGCCAGAAGTTACGAAAGAATGTTAAA
Source organism: uncultured Candidatus Saccharibacteria bacterium (assembly GCA_964474765.1). GTDB lineage: Bacteria > Patescibacteriota > Minisyncoccia > Portnoybacterales. The sequence goes on along the minus strand of CAYYTW010000052.1, from coordinate 981 downwards.
AGATAAAAGAATAGAAAAGGAGAAAATAATTAAAGTAATAGAAAATAAATAAATATTGCGGGATCGTCTAATGGTAGGACAACGGACTCTGAATCCGTTTATCTAGGTTCGAATCCTAGTCCCGCAGCAACCCTGTGAGCCCTACCGAGACGGCTCTACAGAGCCATTTTCCGACTTTGTCAAGAAATTTCGGTTCGAAACCGAAACTCGTCAAATCACCAAAATATCGCTCGTTTGAGCGATATTTTGGTGATTCCGAAGGCGGTTCGAATCCCAGAAACCCGACAGTCTAGGATTCGAACGGGGTAAATAATATAATTTTCTTCAAAATCCTTTGCCTTGGCAGTAGAAGAAAGCTTGGTGATAGTAAAATATTTTGGTACAATAAACGTAGAAATATTTTTGAGATTAAAAATTAATACGTTTTAATCTTTATGAAAAAGTATAGGGCAATAACGATTACTTTATTAAGTTTCGGAGCGCTATTAATGGTATTAGCCGCTTTGGCCAACGGCGAATCGCCGGAATCAAAGCCATCGGTGCCGGGGATGGTTGGGGGCACCGGCAGTTCTTTCGAGATAACGGACAGCCAATATCTCAATGTCTCTTTGCGGAGCACGGAAGAAATAACCGTCTCGTTGGAATCAGTTCCCAAAACAATCAGCCTTGACATTGGGGCTTCAACTTCCACCGACTCCGCTGTTTTAACCATCGGCGACTTAGAACTGAACACAACCTATCATCAATTCCAAGACAACTACAGAAACAAAGCTGTTTTTGTTTCCGATGAAAAAGGAAGCTATGCTTGGACCCAGGATTTGACCCAGCCGCATCATGTCTGGATTCAGGAAACGGGAGGGACCGTATTCATTCCCGACCAGTGCAGCGCCTATGGCGTTTGGGACGCCGCCGCTTCAACTTGTACATTAACCCAAGATTTAACCGAAAGCGTCGAGATAACCGCCGATAGTGTCGTTTTGG
>CAYYTW010000051.1:0-6311 GCA_964474765.1 uncultured Candidatus Saccharibacteria bacterium | reverse complement strand
CATGCCAAATTTTAAAATACCTCAAGAGTCCAGAATAGGGTGGCATTATACAGCGGCTTGACTTTTCTTTTGAGTTCAGGCAAGATATGTGAAAGTACCTTGAAATTTAATATGGAGGTGAAGGATGATTAGGTTCGGAAAGGGAAATCTTAGAATTCCTAAATGGGCAAGGCCGGTTTATGCGGTAGCGGGCGGACTGACTGGCTACAGGAAGCGTTTCCCCGAGTATAAGCTGGAAGAACTATGCATGATTGCGTTTCGACAGATGCTGGAAGACAACAACTTAAAGCTCAACCCGTTGGAAATAAAAGGACTTTTAAATTACGCGGCTTACGGTGAATTTGCCGACCATTTCCAGGATCAGCTTCTTTGCGAGGCTAAGGTCCATGATTATCTGGGGCTCGACCCTCTTTTCAATACGGGAATTAAAACCGGAGGAGCGACTGGCGGCAGCACTGTTTTGAATGCCGCCATGGCCATAGCTTCCGGCTACGCTGACGTAGCCTTGGCTATGGGCTGGGAAAGGATGGATGAGGTTGATACCAGAACCGGCAACTTCTACATTTCAACCGCGGCCTGCAAGGACTTTGAAACGAGACTGGCGCGAATTTACGCCTCTTATTACGCTCCCATGGCCAGGCGCTTTTCCTGGAAATACGATCTATCAGAAGAGACCAGGGCCAAGGTTGCCGTAAAAAACAGGCTTTATGCTTGTTCTTCTCCGTATGCCCAACAGCCAGGAAAACATACCGTTGAGGAAATTTTGGCCGGAAAAATTATCTGCGACCCTTTGAGGGTTTTAGAGTGTTGTTGCATGTCGGTGGGAGCCGCCTGCATGCTTTTATGTTCAGAAGAAATGGCCTACAAGTTGTCGGATAATCCCTGCCAGCTTTTCATGGCTGGGGGGACTCACACACTAAGAGTGGCTGACAGGCGCCACATGGAGATTCCGTTGCTGCCCCACGAGACTCCGGAAATGTATAAAGATTTTTCAAGAGAGGCAGACGGCGACCGCTGGCCGGGATTTGAAAGCTTCTTGGCCGCTCGTTTTGCGGCTTACCTGGTTTACAGAATGGCCGGTATTGAAAATCCCTTGGAGGAGCTGGACTTAGTTGAGCTCCACGACGCCTTTACCATTTCTGACATTCAGACTTACGGCGATATCGGGCTTCGTCCTTACGGCCAGGAACCAGACTTCATTGAATCCGGCGACGCGTATTTTGGCGGCAAATGTCCGGCCAACCTTTCGGGTGGCTTATTGGGCACAATGCATGCGGTCGGAGCTACCGGAATTTTCCAGGGAGTAGAATGCCTCTGGCAGATTCAGAAAAAATATGACAAGTTTCATGGCGACCCCAATATCTGGAAGAGGTGGGGAAGAAAAAAGCCCGCAGATTGGAAATCGCTTCAGGTGCCGAATGCCCGCCAGGCGGCCATAGTATCTCACGCTGGCGTGGGCTCTCACGTAACTATGGGAGTTTTGAGGAGGGCATAAATGAAAAGAGAAAAAGTTAAGCTTATCGGCAAGCCTTTGAAGGTTGAGCAGGAAGACCCGGCTATGGTGATTGAATGGCCCAGGACTTTAGTCCATCATCATACCTATGGCCGGCTCTCGAAATTTTTTAAAGGTCTGAGGGAGGGCAAGCTTTTTGCCACTCTCTGCGTAAATCCCGATTGTTCTGAGAAAAAGTTGTGGCTCCCGCCCCGGGCCGATTGCCCCGATTGCAATCAGCCCATGGAATGGAGGGAGTTGCCCCAGCCGGTAATCGGAGAGATATTTACATACACCAGAATCGAGTATCCCGGAAAAGGCATCGAGCTTTCAACGCCATATTGGCAGATCGACATCAAAATTCCGGCATTAGCCACGATTCCCAAAGGATACCTTCTTTACGGCGAACCTCATATTGGCATGAAGGTTAAAGCCGGGTTCCGGACCAAAAAATCCACCAATACAATTCTTGATTTATATTGGATTCCACTGGAAGAGAAATCAAAGAAATAAGAACCCCCGCAGTATTGCGGGGAACCTTGATTCGCGCTTCACGCGAAATAAATAAAAGTGGCAGCTTTGATAGCAGCCACTTTTTTAAATTGCTTGATTTTTCTTTAGAGATTCTGATAGGATATTAAAAGTGCCTTGAAAAAAAGGGGGGGGGGAAGAATGGGGAAAATAAAAACCTTGCTTCGCAAGAACTTTGCTTCGGGCGGCTCCGCCGCCGAAATAAAAATAATGACAGCTGAAGAAGCCGTAAGTTTAATTAAGGACGGGGACAGCATTGCCATTGCCACTTTCTTTAGTGCTGGAGTTACCCTCGACCTTATTGATGCCTTGGTTTTGCGGGGAACAAAGAGGTTGAAAATTTTCAGCAATGACCCGGGGTTGCCCGGAGAAAGCACCGGCAAATTGATAGAAAATGACCAGGTAGATTCTCTAACCGTTTCTTTTATAGCGACAAATCCGGAAGCTGAAAAACTGGTCACTCAGGGGAAACTAAAAGTTAATCTTATTCCTCAAGGCACTTTAATCGAAAAGTTCAGGGCGACAGGATCGGGCATTGGCGGATTTTACACCCCGACCGGCGTGGGCACCGAAGTCGAAAAAGGCAAAGAAAAGAAAATTATCAATGGCAAAGAATACATTTTTGAAGAGGCCTTTTTCCCTAAACCAAAATTTGCTTTTATCAAAGCCTGGATGGCAGATAAAAAAGGAAATTTAATTTTCCGGGGAGCGGCTCAAAACTTCAATCCTGTTGTCGCTCAGGCTGCCGAGATTACCATAGTGGAAGCAGAAAATATCGTTGAAACAGGAGAGATAGCTCCTGGCGAGGTGATGCTGCCTTTCAATTATGTCGATATCCTCGTTCAAAGCTCTGGAAGGAAAGTCAGGCCTTGGGAGTTTAAGCCAAAGGGTTATCAGGCTATTGATCCCACAAAAGAGAAGATAGCCAGGAGAGTGGTTAAGGAGCTGAAAAACGGAGATGTGGTGAATCTGGGTATTGGCATTCCCACTTTGGTCGCAAACTATATCCCTAAGAACGTAACCGTCAATCTTCAGGCAGAACCCGGAGTTTTGGGGATAGGTCCCAAGCCGCAGGAGGGTTTTGAGGACCCCGATATTATCGATGCTGGCGGGAATCCAATCACAGTTTTAGATGGCGGAGCTTTTTTCGACAGCTCTTTATCTTTTTCGATGATTCGGGGAGGCCACATTGACAAAACCGTTCTTGGGGCTTTGCAAGTTGACGAAAATGGTAATCTGGCAAATTATCTGATTCCCGGGAAAAGAGCACCGGGAATCGGCGGAGGAATGGATTTGGCAGCCAACGCCAAAAGGGTAATTGTAGCCACAGAACATACCGCCCCCGGCGGCCAACCAAAGATAGTAAAAAAATGTTCCCTTCCCTTAACTGCCAAAAGAGTGGTAGATTTGATAATCACCGAATTAGCAGTAATTAAGGTAACCAGACGAGGATTAGTCTTGAAAGAAATTGCTCCCGGCAAAACTGTAAAGGAAGTTCAAGCTTTGACTGAACCGAGACTAATCATAGCCAAAAATCTAAAAGAAATGGAAGTCTAGAAATCCTATTTCGCGCGAAGCGCGAATCAAGGTTCTGCGAGGCGAAAGCCGAGCGGGTTCTTAAATTAAGGACGCGCGCAAGCACCTCCTTAATTTCGGCAATCCGAAAGAAGAAACCCCGCCGCTTCGTCGGCGGGGAGGCTTCATTTCTAACGGGGTTTACCAATTTAAAATGGAGGAAATCGGACTTCCCTCAACATCCAAAGTGAGAGTGACTAAGATTCAGGATTGTGACATTTCTTACTAGAGGTTATTTAAAAATTCAGGGGAGGTGGAAGATGGATTTTGAATTTTCACAAGAGCAAAAGATGATTCAAGGAATGGTGAGAGATTTTGTTAAAAGAGAAGTTAAGCCCGAAATTGAAGAATATGAAGAAACGGAATCCTTTCCTATGCCTCTGGTCAAAAAAGCGGCCGGGTTGGGGTTGTTGGGAATTATCATCCCCGAAAAGTACGGGGGGGCGGGAGCCGACACTATTTCTTACTGCTTGATGGAAGAAGAAATAGCCAAGATTTCAGCTGGCCTTGGACTTATCATGTCCGCTAATAATTCGCTTTCCTGCACTCCGATTCTGGACCACGGCACAGAGGAGCAAAAACAAAAATATCTCGTGCCATTAGCCAAGGGCGATAAACTGGGTTGCTGGCTTTTGACCGAGCCCGGAGCCGGATCCGATGTGGCCGGGATAAAATCGACGGCTCGTCTGGAAGGGAACCACTGGGTGTTAAATGGAGACAAGATATTTGTCACCAACGGCTCGGTAGCCGATATTTGCGTGGGAGTTTTCAGGACCGGGCCTGACCGCCACAAGGGACTGACGGCTTTCATTATTGAAAGTTCTTCTCCCGGATTCGAAGTGACTAGAGTTGAAAAGAAAATGGGCCTTAAGTGTTCTTTAACCGCTCAGCTTTTTTTCAATAACTGCAGAATTCCTAAAGAGAATATACTAGGGGGGGAAGGACAGGGCTTCAAAATTGCCATGCAGACTCTCAACGGCGGCAGGGTGAATATTGCGGCTCAATCTCTGGGGGTGGCCAAGGGAGCCTTTCAGGAAGCCCTTGCCTACGCTCAAAATAGGGAGCAATTCGGCAAAAAGATTTCCGAATTTCAGGCCATTCAATTCATGTTGTCGGAAATGGCAATGGAGATTGAAGCTGCCGAGTTAATGACTTACCGAGCGGCCTGGTTGATAGACAGGGGGCTGCCCTTTATCAAATCAGCCTCCATGGCCAAAGCTTATGCCTCTGAAATGGCCGAAAGAGTCGCCAGCAAGGCTCTTCAAATTTTCGGCGGATCCGGATATTTAAAACCCACTTTGGTGGAAAGATTTTACCGAGATGCGAGAGTCCTTCAAGTGTACGAGGGTACTTCTCAAATCCAAAGAATGATCATTTTCAAAGAATTATTGAAGACCTAATTTTGCGCGCAGCGCGAATCAAGGTTCTGTGAGTCCGCCAAACGACGGACAAGCAGGTTCTTATTTTGCGCAAAGCGCAAATCAAGGTTCTGCGATCCGCCGGCTGGCGGAGAGCAGGTTCTTATTATATAAAGTAAGAGAGCGGAAAATATCCGCTCTTTTAATATTCCTCGATCGCTTTTTTCATAAAGGGCAATCGCTTCTATTTTTGCCTCTCAAAAATGGTTCTAACATTGTTCACGATGCGGAGCCAAACAAAACCATTAGTTTGGTGAATAATACAACAATATCTCCGACTTCGTCGACCACTCAAGAATTTCCATGATGGCGACCATATAACAGTTAGCGCGGAAATTCTTGAGGTGTCGAGTGCGTTCTTCACCAAGATTGAAGACTCTCTTTTTTCTGGAAAAATATCTTTCAATCTCGGTTCGTTTGTTGAGAAAGGACTTTTTAAGACATCTATCTGATTCTTTAGCCCGTCGGTTGAGGATAACTGGAGGCGACCAGGGTTTTATCCGTTCATGGATGGTAGACCGAACAGGAATTCCCACTTGAATTCCTTTCCATTTCTGATGCAAACTCCTGACAAATTCTTCGCTGTCGTAGGCTTTGTCGGCCAAGAATCCGTTTATCCTCAATTCCTCGGGCGCGGCTCGAATTAGGTAGGCGCCCCAGACGACATCTGCCCTGGCGCCCGGAGTCACTGCCTGAAGCAGGGGAAGTCTAGTCTCGAAATCGATGATTTGATGCAGCTTGAAACCGTTTTTCTTCTTGTAGCCGGAGTATTCAGAGCCCATTTCATCGTGTTTCGAATATGTTTCCACGAACGATGAATCAACAATAGCGGTGATTGAATCGATATTCCTGGCGATGATCGAAGAAAACAAATGGAATATTTTTGAAAACCAATGTTTTAGAAGCAGCCTTTGCCTGAACTTGATAAGGGTTGAGTAATCAATGCCGGTCATGCTCTCCAAATCCCGGTAGCTGCAGCTCATCAAATGCTTGTAGATCAGCCATTTGAACATTAAGACTTTATCGTATCCTTTTCTGCCTCGCTCGGGAGGTTTGAGGAATTTGGAAAGAACATTTTCGACTTGTGGATGATTGAGCCATTGAAAACAGGCATAGACTGGGATATGATTGGTATACATAAGAGGCGTGATATTGGTTAATTGTCGACCTACATCTTCAGTATACCAAGATTCACGTCTTTTTTGTTGTCAAAAGGTATTATTCACCAAACTAGTTTCTAGCGTGATGCATAATGCCAGATACATTCTGGACTCCTTGAGACCATAATCTCATGG
>CAYYTW010000050.1:0-6321 GCA_964474765.1 uncultured Candidatus Saccharibacteria bacterium | reverse complement strand
CGCCATGAGATTATGGTCTCAAGGAGTCCAGAATGTATCTGGCATTATGCAACGAACATGTCAAAAGAGCGAGAATAAGCATATTTTTCATCCTCGGGCTGGCAGCGGACTCATTAATAGACAGCCTCGAAGAGCGAATAAAATGGGGGCGAGACGTTTATTTAGTATTTTCGCATTATTTTTAAAGAACTTGTAATTCCTTAAATGCCTTTTCAAAAGCAACAATTGCGCGCTCGGCCTCGGAATGCGTTAAATGACATCCCGGCTCGTGAACAATCCGGTTTCTCGCTTTATGCGCCAGCCAGACATCTTCTAAACAGGAAAGTTGCGCGCCATTCAACTTCTCCAGACGTTCACCCGCATCCTTTCCTTCGAAATCCATTTGACGCAGCAGGCTGTCAAATAAAGTATCCGCTTCAATGACGGCCAATTTCAGATTAGCGTCATCGCCCCTCTTTATTCTTTTCAAAATTGCCTGCCACTTTTTATCAAAATGCCTAGGAAAGCTTACCGCTCCCAGACTCTCCCCTGCCACATGAATTTTCCAAAGACGATTAGATCTCATTGTCAGATTAACAATCAGAAAAAGAAAAAAAGCAGAGAGCAGGGCGGAAATTGCTTCCACGAAAAGGGGTGGCTTAAAATTCTGCCGCAGGTTTTCAAGAGCGGTCAGAAGCGATTGAATTAATTCCTGGAAAGGCACAGATTCAAATCCTACTTATTTTTATAATTATAAAACCCTCATTTTAAACTAATTAACCTCTGCACGCCTCATAAATTCCCGCGACGCGCAGAATGGTTTCGTCATCGAAGCGCCGGCCGATAATTTGCAATCCCACCGGCAGACCATCCGCCAGGCCGCAAGGAACAGAAACGGCCGGAATTCCCGCCAAACTGACGGGTATGGTATAGATATCCGATAAATACATCCTCACCGGATCAGCCGTCCTCTCCCCTAGAAGAAAAGCGACAGTCGGCGAAGTCGGCGCAACCAGAACATCAAACCTCTCGAAGGCTTCATCAAAATCTTTTTTGATCAAAGACCGGACTTTTTGCGCCTTGAGATAATAGGCGTCATGATATCCGGCCGACAAGGCATAGACGCCCAAGACAATCCTTCGCCGCGCCTCTCTGCCTAAATACTCTCCGCGCGTTTTAAGGTAAACGTCAAGCAAGTTGGAAGTTAGAAGTTGTCCGCCCTTGGCGGAGAAGTTGGAAGTTGCGCTAGCGCCGTATTTTATCCCGTCATACCTTGCCAAATTAGCGCTTATCTCCGAAGGAGCAATAACATAATAGCAAGCTAAAGCGTAATCGGTATGAGACAGACTAATGCCGTCTATACTCGCCCCAAGATTTTCCATGGCCAAAATAGCTTGTCGTACCCTTTCCTCTACTGCCGGTTCAATACCTTCGGCAAAATATTCGTTAGGAATTCCGATCTTCACGCCAGCCAGCGGGCGATCAAGATTCCGCGCGTCTTCAATCCTTGCCAATAGCGCCGCGAGTCGCGCCTCATCAAGAGCCGGGTAATGAATATCTTTGCCGGCGCTGGTGGAATCAAATTCGTCCCGACCCTCAATAGCGCTTAAAACAATGGCGGCATCCCCGACTGTCTTGGTCAGCGGACCGACCTGATCCAGAGAAGAAGCCATTGCAATCAACCCGTAGCGGGAAACCCGTCCATATGTCGGCTTAAAACCCGCCACTCCGCAAAAAGAAGCTGGCTGCCGGATTGATCCGCCGGTATCGGACCCCAGAGCATAAATAGTTTCATCGCCGGCCACGGCCGCCGCCGATCCGCCGGAAGAGCCGCCGGGCACCCGTTCCAAGTCATGAGGATTTCGCGTCGAACCAAAGGCAGAATTTTCCGTCGAAGACCCCATCGCAAACTCATCTAAATTCGTTTTACCCACGATCACCGCGCCAGCCGCCTTAATCTTTTTTATAACAGTCGCATCGTAAGGAGCGATATAATTTTCCAAAACCTTCGAACCAGCCGTACATCTTACCCCCTCCACCATAATATTATCCTTGACAGCAACCGGCATGCCGCATAAAAGATGCGCGTGGCCGCGCTTAATCAACTTGTCGGCAATCTCGGCCTGCTCCAGCGCCAATTTCTCGGTTATTTCCAGATAAGCATTTATATCCCCATCTTTTACTCTGATTGTGTTCAAAACCGCCTTCGTCAGTTCGACCGAAGAAAATCCCCCGCTTCTTAAACCATCGCCGGCCTGTTTGATTGTTAGTTCGTTTAACTCCATAATTTCCTTACGAATTTAAGGTCATTCAAATACCGCCATCACCTCAATATAATCTCCTTTTCTTTTCGGTGAGTTTTCTAAAATTTTATTGCGCCCTTCAAGATCCGCCGGTCTCAACTCATCGCCCCGGACAACGTTAAACAAAGTCGTTCCACCGGTCATCGGTTCTATCTTGATGGTATCCGCCCTTTTCAACTTCCCGACAAAATCCAAAATCGCCGAAAGCTCGCCCTTGAGCTTCCCCAACTCTTCTTCGCTTAAACCAATGCGAGCGAGTTTTACGATGTGAGTTATATCAATCATGATTCCGCTACAGAATACAGATTTTTTACAGATATACAGAAATCGCATATTATTTTCTTTATCTGTATATCTGTACTTATCTGTATTCTTGTAGCTATTTTATCATCTTCAAAAACTCCCCCTCTTCAACGACCCACACTCCCAACTTCATAGCTTTATCATACTTCGACCCCGGATTTTTGCCAACCACTAGATAATCGGTCTCTAAAGAGACCGGGGAAGAGACATCTCCACCCAAATTCCTAATTTTCTCTTTTGCCTCGTCGCGGGTCAAAGATTCTAACTCCCCTGTTAATACAAATTTCTTCCCCTCTAACTTCCTGCTTCGCACTTCATACTTCGATACTTCTATCTCAACGCCTGCTTTATCCAATTTTTCTAACAATTTCACATTACGCTCGTCGCGAAACCAATCATAAATACTCTCGGCGACAGTGGGGCCGATATCTGGGATTTTTTGCAAGTCGTCAATGGATAACTCACAAAAATAATCTGCAATTTTTGAAGGCTTAATGGCCATAAAAATCCCAAGCCCTAATGACCAATGCCCAACCAAGTCCAAATGTCCAAATGTTTAAAACTTTTGAATCATTTAGTCATTGATTGGTCGTTGGGATTTGGTCATTAGTCATTTTTTTACATTTTTTGCTATTTCCCGCGCCAAAACATTCGCTGTCTCTTCGCCCACATGGCGTATTCCCAAAGCAAACAGAAGCTTCGCCAAGCCAACTTGCTTAGATTTTTCAATCGCCTTCACTAAGTTATCCGCTGATTTCGCGGCAAATCTCTCTAATGGCTCCAAGTCGCCTTTAGTCAGTTCAAATATATCAGCCGGGCTCGAAACCAATCCCTCACCCATTAGCTGCTCAACGATTTTATCGCCCAGCCCCTCAATGTCAAATCCTTTTTTTGAAACAAAATGGATCATTTTTTCCCGTTCGACAGCAAAACATTCCTTATTAAGACAATAATGCGCCGCGCTTTCTTCTCCCTCTTTGCCGGTTTTTATCGTCTGGCGCCTCACCGACCCGCCGCAAATCGGGCAACGCGCCGGCATGTGGAATTTTTTTTCTTTGCCGGTCCGCAAATTTTTCAAAACCTCAACAACTTCGGGAATAACATCTCCCGCCTTGTGGACAACAACCGTGTCTCCAATCCGAATGTCAAGCCGGTTAACCTCATCCTCGTTGTGAAGAGTGGCCCGCGAAACCGTGGACCCGGCCACCACAACCGGCATCAAATGCGCCACCGGAGTCAGAGCGCCGGTTCTTCCCACCTGAACTTTGATGTCTTCGACAACCGTCGTTACTTTCTCAGGAATAAACTTATAAGCAATCGCCCAACGCGGGGATTTGCCCGTATAACCCAAAACATCCTGGAGTTTTTTCTGGTTGATTTTGATGACTATACCGTCTATTCCGTACGCCTGATGATTTCTTTCCGGCTCCCGCGATTTAAACAAATCTTCAACCTGCTGCAAATTACGGCAAAGTTTGTAATTCTTATTTACCTTAAATCCTAATCTTTCCAACAGTTTCAGTTCCTCTATTTGGGTTTTGGGGAAATCGTCCTCCTTTTCTTGTGTTTCATGTTTTGTGTTACGTGTTACGTAAATATCGTCGAGATCATAAATGTAGGAATCCAACTTGCGGCTGGCGGCTATCTTCGGATCCAATTGCCTGATAGAACCAGCCGCCGCATTCCTGGAATTTGCAAACGGCGGCTCTCCTTTTTTCTCCCGCTCCCGGTTAATTTCATCCAAGTCCTTTTTACACATCCAGCCCTCACCGACAGCCGTCAGACTGACGTCTTTGGTCAGCCGCAAGGGAATGCTTTGAATCGTTTTAATTTGCTCCGTAACATCCTCGCCGACTGCTCCGTCACCCCGCGTCGCGCCTCGCGCAAACAAACCTTTTTCATAAGTCAAAATAATCTTCAGCCCGTCGATTTTAATCTCGCAGCAATATTCCGGTTTTTCCTTAACGCCTTCCTTCTCCAGCATGCGCAAAACTTTTTCCTCCCAGGATCTCATCTCCTCAAAGGAAAAGGCGTCGTCGAGCGACCACTGACGATGCTTGTGTCGGACTTTTTCAAACTTCTCAAGCGGTTTTCCGCCTATTCTCTGGCTCGGCGAATCCGGACTTTTTAATTCCGGGTATTCTTCTTCCAAACCCCGCAATTCGCGCATCAAAGAATCGTAAACCTCGTCCGAAATCTCCGGCTTGTCGAGCACATGATATTCATAGCGAAACCGGTCAATCTCCTTGCGCAGCTTCTCTGTTCTTTTTTGGGCTTCCTGTTTGGTCGTCATACTTTCATTGAATCAAAAATTTTCTTCTTGAGTTTTGCCATCCGCTGTTCGTTTATTTCCAGTTCGCTCACCCGGGTTGTCCTCTTAATAAATTTCAGAAAATCGCCATTTAAAGATTCGAATTTATATTTCTTTATCAGCTCGGAATATCTCGGCCAGTCAAACTCCGGCAAGGCAGCTAAACTGAAAATGTCCAATTCGTCTTTTCCGCCCTTAAGCGACCCCTGCCTTTCCCGCCAAGCATACAATTTCAGAACGAAAAGAGTTTCGAGCCTGGGGACGAAAAACCCCTCTTTGTTCACTGCTTCTTTCTTTATCTCTTCGGGCTCGATCCCTATTTGGGAATAAAGTGGGACATATATGTCTATATCAAACTCTCCCGTTTTTATCTCGTACTTTTTCAGACGATCGTTTTTGAAAACATCGTAAGATTCTTTAAGACTCGCGAGCTCTTCGTAGTCGACGATAATGTCAACATCCTTCGATTTGAGCGAATGGGAATATAAAAAAACCGCCCACCCTCCGATCAAAACGAATTTATATTTTCTTCGGAGGTCCTGCAAAAACCTGAAGCTTTTTTCGGTTACGATATCGTGGTAAAACTGCATTAGGGTAATAAATTGTTAGCTTAGTATTTCTCTTTTTAGCGCTTCCAAAAAATCTTTGGCGTACCAATCGCTCAAATTCCAGATGTCAACAAAGGTTTGAATATCCGAAGTGATATTGCCGAATTTTTTGAGGACGGGGTCACTTTTCAAGACAAACAAATTACTTCGTCCCCTTTCCGGCGGAAAACGTCTCTTGACCTCGTCCAGATCTTTCGTGTCCGCGTAAACATAAACCTTGTCATAGTCAGCTGGGGCATCGGCGTATTTTTTCGCGTAAGCGCTATAGCAGGCGAATACGGCGCCGGGCGGCATCATTCCTTCAACTTTTCCCGGGCTGGCCGCGACGCTGGTTTGATAGATGGTTTCCCGACCGATACTGCGGTGCGTCGCCCAGAGATACAAAAACTTTTCCGCGTCCCGAATAACAAAGTTTCTTCCAGTCACCTCAATGGCCCCTGATTCGCGGGGAAGCTTCAGGGCGTTGAAAATGGTGCTCAATGAAAAACCAAACTTTCGCGAAAGCTCCTTTTGAGTAAATTCAAGCTTCTTTTTCTCAATAGCTTGATACAATATTTCCCGCCAAATGACTTCTTTTTTGCTCATTTTTATTTACGGCGCATTTTCTCGTTTCTATTTTACAGCATAATAATCGGCTTCATTTCTATTATATTCGAAATAGAAATTCTGTCAAGAATATTTAGATGCGGAACAAAAAAGAGCGGGCCCAAACCCGCTCCCGCGTTCAAATAATTATCCGCGTTGGACGAAAAAAATGCAACAACATGTATAATGCCACCCTATTCTGGACTCTTGAGGTATTTTAAAATTTGGCATG
>CAYYTW010000049.1:0-6990 GCA_964474765.1 uncultured Candidatus Saccharibacteria bacterium | reverse complement strand
GCATGCCAAATTTTAAAATACCTCAAGAGTCCAGAATAGGGTGGCATTATACATCGTAGAGAATTTTTGTGAATCTTCTGGTATAATTACCGTGCCCGATGACTAAAATTATAATTACCAGCCAGACAAATCTATTCTCTAACGTGGTCAATACTTGTGGAGGAGTTTTGGATGGTGTAGTATGAAAGATGCGAATAATTATTTCACTATATGCCAGCCGAGTTTTCCCACATCTCAAATTCAACTACCATTGACCGGCTACCGCCTCAAAACATCGAAGCCGAACAATCTGTTTTGGGTTCTTTGCTTTTGGACAAAGACGCCGTCATAAAGGTGGCTGATTTTTTAAATGTCGGCGATTTTTATCGCGGCACCCACAATACTATCTATGGAGCAATTTTAAATCTTTACCAAAAGGGAGAACCTATTGACCTCCTAAGCGCCGCCAACCGGCTTGAAGAAACAAAAAAATTGGAGGAAATCGGCGGCACCAGTTACTTGGCCGAGTTGATTAATACTGTTCCGACCACCGCCAATGTTTTCACATACGCAAAGATTGTCCACCGAAAAAAAATCCTGCGCGATCTTATCAGCGCCTCATACCACATCGCGCAACTGGGATACAATGAAAACGAAGAAACTGAAAATTTATTAGACCAGGCCCAACAGAAAATTTTCGGCATTTCTCAACGATCTCTTCAGCAAAATTTTCTTCCGGTTAAATCGGTTTTAGAAGAGGCTTTTGAAAGATTAGACAGATTGCATCAGGAAAAAGGGGTTTTCCGGGGTGTTACCACCGGCTTTGGCGACTTGGATAATCACCTTGCCGGGTTGCAAAAATCAGATTTAATTGTTTTAGCCGCCAGACCAAGTCTGGGAAAAACAACTTTGGCCCTGGATATCGCCCGACACGTCGCGGTTCACGAAAAAATTCCAGTTGGCATCTTTTCGCTCGAAATGTCAAAACACGATTTGGTTGATCGTTTTTTAGCCGCTGAAGGAGGAGTCAGTCTTTGGAAGTTAAGAACCGGGAAACTTTCTTCCGAGGGGTTCGATAATGATTTTCTAAAAATCCGGGAAGCGCTCGGAACGCTCTCCGAGGCGCCGATTTTTATAGACGATGCGGCTTCGCCTACAGTTCTTCAGATGCGCACCATGGCTCGCCGCCTCCAAGCCGAAGAAAAACTAGGGCTTTTAGTAATTGATTATCTCCAACTGATTCAGCCGACCAATGCCGCCGATAGTGAGGTGCGCCAATTAACCGAAATTTCCCGTTCGCTTAAAAGTTTAGCCAGAGAATTAGAAGTACCCATTCTGGCCCTCTCGCAGTTCTCCCGCGCGCCGGAAGCCCGCCCCGACCAAATGCCCCGCCTTTCCGATTTGCGAGGATCGGGATCAATCGAACAAGATGCCGATGTAGTTATGTTTATCTATCGAGAAGACAAAGTCAGAAAAGACAGCGAGCGTCCGAATGTCGCCGATATAATCATTGCCAAACACCGCAACGGACCAACCGGAACCACCCAGCTCTATTTTAACGACGCGCACGTCAGTTTTAAAAACCTGGAAAAACACTTTTAATGCATAGACTACAAAAAGATAATTTTCATGTTTCCACCCCCCCTTCAAAACCTGATAGACCAAATGTCAAAGCTTCCCGAAATAGGCCCGCGGGCCGCAACGCGCCTGGCCTTTTTTATGTTGAATCAGCCAGATGATTATTTAAAAGCCTTCGCGCGAGCAATTGAAGAATTAAAACAAAAAACCAAAATCTGTCGGAATTGCTTCAATTTGACATCCAATACCCCACCCCCTCCTCCCCCTACAAAGGGGGGAATAGAAGATGGGCTGTGCGCAATTTGCTTGGATACGCGGCGCGACCAAAACACAATTTGCGTCGTCGAAGATATTTTAGATATTATTCCCATTGAACGAACGAAAAGATACAACGGCGTCTATCATATTTTAGGCGGGCTGATTGCGCCCGTCGAGGGCCTGACGCCGGAAAAACTGCACATCAAAGAGCTGGAAAACAGAATCAAAAATTTGCAGCAAAAAAACAAAGATAAAGCCGTCGAAATAATTCTGGCTTTTAATCCGACCACCGAAGGAGACACCACCGCGCTTTATCTGCAACGCATCCTGAATCCGTTGGGAGTAAAAACAACCCGCTTGGGACGCGGACTATCAACCGGCAGCGACTTGGAATACGCCGACGAAACCACGCTCATCAACGCTTTCCTCGGAAGAAGATAAAAGATCAAGGATTAAAATAAAACGCCCGATTTTATTCGGGCGCCGCTAAAAAATTCAGCTATTTTACTACGACTTGTAATTTTCCTCGATAATCCCACGGCCATGGATTATTACAAAATTTCTTCATTTCTTGTAATAATTTCTGCAAATCAAAGCTATATTCAACTTCAATAATATCTCTCTCCTGAAAATCTGCTTCGTCTATCACGAAGAGTTCTCTGCATGGCCGCCAATTTATATTAATACCCCCCACATAATGCGGTGTGTAATCTATACTTTTATCTCTAAATTCGGGGGTGTCTGCCATACCCACAGTTCTCCAGACAATGATAAGCTCTTTGACTACTTCATTTCCCCTTTTGATCGTAAAAGGAATTTCTTCTGGAAATCTTGCGGCAAAGGCGAATGCTTGCGCGCTAAGAAAATTGAAAAAAACATTGCCATCAAAGCAAAAAAATAATTCGCTTTCTTCCCTGACTACTTTTATTGTTAACATCGCACTCCCCCTCAAATCTGTTTTTTTATTTTAAAGGCACTGTCCGTCGAAAAAATCAAATTTAATCAGTTCTTGCGGGGAATATCAAATACTCACAATCTCCACTTCCGTATACGGCTGTCGATGACCTCTTTTTACGTCGTATCGCTTTTTAGGTTTGTATTTGCGAATCGTAACCTTAGCGCTTCTCCCCTGCCCCAAAACTTTTCCAACCACCTTCGTGCCCTTCACCAACGGAGCGCCGATTTTTGTTTCGTTGTCTTTTTCCACCAGCAAAACCTCGTCGAAAACAACCTCTTTGCCTTCTACTACTTCCAGCTTTTCTATTTTGATTTTTTGGCCGGGGCTCACCTTATACTGCTTGCCGCCGGTTTTTATCACTGCGATGCTCATAATTTATATAAAAATTGCGATCGCTTAGCGAGGCAATTTGCTTTTCAAAACCGTCAAACGGCGAAAAAAGATTGGTTCCAGCCCCAATAGGCTGGATTTTTTCGCCTTTTGAGAACGAGCGGAGCCGCTGGAGCTCCGCGAGTGTGTTTTGAAAAAAATTGCCGAGCAAAAAAATTAACAAAAATGTATCGTTTGATTTCGCTGCTGGTCAATATACCAAATTTACTCGTCCTCCCTTGGCTTGTCAAGCTCCAAAATTTCCACCTCTCCCCCCTTATCGGTGATTTTTAAAATATCTTTGTCGATTTTTTTGAACTCTTTCGAGGCGCTGTTATACATATTTACCGTTGTCCCCAGATTATTTCCGAGCTTTTTCAGATACTCCTCGTAATTCACCAGGTGTTTTTGCAGACGCTCCACGGCCTGGCGAATTTCTTTGGCCGACTCTTCAATCTGTAAGGCGCGCAAACCCTGCAAAACGGTCTGTAAATACGCGAATATTGAAGTTGGCGAAACAATAATGACCCTTTTCTTAAACGCGTATTCTATCAGGTCGTGCGTGCTGACCTTAACCGCTCCGATTTGATTTATCAACAAATCATAATAAATTCCCTCCGAAGGAATAAACATAAAGGCGAAGTCAGTCGTACTTTCATCCGGCCTGATATACTTTGATGTTTCGTCAATTCTGTTCTTCAGGTCGGTCTTAAATTGTTTTTCTATGTCCGCCCGCGCTTTCTCGTCGCGCTCCTGAACCAAACGGTTATAATTTTCCAGAGAAAACTTCGAGTCAATGGGAATTATCTTGTCGCCGATAAAAATAACCGCGTCAACAATCTCACTGTTTTTAAACTGATATTGCATCTGATAACTTTTGGGCGGCAAAACATTCTTCAGGGCTGTTTCCAGATAATATTCTCCTAACACCCCTCTCTGCTTCGGATTTTTTAAAATATCCTGAAGGCTCTGCAGTTGATCGGCAAAACCGACAACCTGTTTATTGGTTTCCTCCAGCTTAACCAATCGCTCGACCAAGTCTCTCAAAATTCTTCCGCTCTCGATAGACTGTTGATGGACCATCTTAGTCGAGTCGCCCAGCTTGAGATCAAGCGCCTGCCGGATTTCATTCAGCTGGTTTTGCAGCATCAAAAAACTCGGGTCGTTCCCCTTGCCCGTCTGCCGGCGGGACAGAAAGTAAAATAAACCGACAATCGCGGCTCCTAAAATTATGATAATCGCAATTAATATTTCACTCATTGACTTAAAAAATTATCTCACTATTACTGCCTCGATAATTATGGGCTAATTATACCAATGGGGATAATCTAAGTAATACTCGCTTCGTTCGTTTAAATTATCTCGCCATCAAGGCCTCGATAATTATGAAAAGAATATAGATAAAGAATAAAAATGCCGCTTCGACCTTGGTTATTTTTCTGCCGGTTTTCACAAAAATCCAAAAAAGCAGGGCGGCAACAATTAAAAAGATTCTTGCCACCGCCGCGGCCGGAATATTAACGACATGAATTGGATTGACTAAAGCGACGACGCCCAAAACAAGGGTGGCGGAATTAATGACCGAACCCATCAAATCACCTAAAACCATCCAATTTTGTTTCGCGCCGGCCGAAACAACCGCGAAATACGCCTCGGGCAAAACATTCCCCAGTCCAACAATCAAAAGCCCGACAAAAATCATCGGCAGGTCAAAATAATCAGCAAGAGAAACGGCTGACCGAACGATTCCAGCCGCGGCCACAAGCATTAAAGTAGACGAGACCAGCATAATACCGGTGGCTCGGATAAATTCGTGCTTATCAACGCTCGCTTCATTATAAATTTTGGTGAATCGGTCGCCCCGGCCGAAGACCCAATAAGCGTAAAGAAAAAAGACAAGAATCAGAATCAATCCATCCACTCGCGACAATATCCCGTCGGCAACTAAAAGAAGGGGAAGAATCGCTATGGCGGCAGTGAATAACGCGCTGCGCTGAACCAGCGCGCTCTCGGTGGAAATAGAAGACCGGCCCCAAAAAACAGCCAGAAATACGACTAAGGTCAAATCAATCACATTGCCGCCAATGATATCGCCAAAAGAGATTTCCGGCACCCCGCGCAAGGCAGAAATAATACCGACGAAAAGATTCGGCAAAGAAGCGGCAAGAGCAATGGTAAAAAAAGCGACAACGAATTCACGCCAGCACAAATATCTGGAAATACTCATCAAAGCCCTAACTAACCAGCGACTGGCAAAAGCCAACAAGACAGCGGAAATAGGCAAAATTAAGATATCAAGCCAAAGCATTACAAAGAATGACTAATGACTAAATCGCAATGACCAATAAATTGATTCCAAATTGGCCATTAGTCATTGGATTTTGGTCATTTTAAAAAATATATTATTTCATACGCGACCCCCAGCAATAACGCGATAATCAAGGGGTAGGTCAAAAAATACAGGCTCTGACCGAATATTTCCTCAACACCCTTCAATTGTTTAAGTTTCCGGTACATCAAAACTATCAAAACGCCCTCGACCGCCAAGGCAACGCCGCCGACCAAACTAATCACCTTTATAAAATTTTGCAGGCCGATTAAAAATAAAAACAAGGGGATAAAACAGGCAATAAACCAAGATAGACGCCTGTTTATTTTTAAATCATACCAAAAAACCTTATTCAATGTAAGCCCCACAGAAATGAAAGAAGTAAAAGTTGTTAAAACCCCAAAAAGGAACATGGCCATCACCACTCCGCCGCCCAACACTTTTCCCAGGCCAACTAACGCCTCTGGCGATGTTTTGTCGCCCGTAACGGCCACAACAAAAATAATAAAAATAAGATAAACCAAGGCGGCCATTAAAATCGCTCCTGTGATGATTTTTCGCAACAACCTCTTATTATCGCCCAGCATTTCTTCAATTTCCGGTATCATCATCGCACCCCACAATGAAAACAAAATCGCCCCGAAGGGAAGAAACCAATCACCGGTTCCGGCGCTGGCGGAAAACAAGTTCCCCGCCCTTAAAAACCCAGCCGCCCGCCATAAAACTCCGGCCAGAATCACAAAAAATAAAATGAGACCCCAGAATTCTATTTTAGAAACCGCCTTGATGCCGAGATAAATCAATATCGCGCCGGCGGCAAAATAAATCAGGGTATAAAAAAAGTTGCTGCCGCCTAAAATCGGGATCAACAAACCGCCTAAAAACTGCCCGCCGACAATCAAGTAAGCCAATATCGCTCCAAGGTAGCCAAAAATTATGGAAAAAAAAGACGCTCGCCGGCCCCATTTGCCAAGATAAATTTCAGCGTAACTCGGCAGACGCAGGAAATCTTTCGTCTGAAGCGCTACCTCACCAAAAAACTGGTGAATTATTATTACCAGCGGCGTCAAAACCAAAAAATACCCAAGCATCACCCAGATTCCCGCTTTTATCGTAATATAGGGCAAACCAAACAACCCGACGCCGATAATAGTCCCGGCCAAAGTGGCCAAAGCGTAAATTGTTTTCGCGGTTTTTGACATACCATAATTGTGAGACCTTGGGTGTACGACAGCTTTGCGTGTGCTTTCAGGCACGAATCGGCAAGTGACAGCTTGTGTCTTTTTACTTCTCGTGCCGTGACTGCGACGGCTGCGCTTGTTTGATAATTCCTTAAAAGGACAAACAATTAATTCAGTTATTAATAATCAATCAGATTAAAAAGGCTTGACGAGTTTTATCGGTACGTTTTAGAAAGAATACTAACTATTTTTAGTTTATCATTTATTAAAGAAAAAACAAAGGACATGTATAATGCCACCCTATTCTGGACTCTTGAGGTATTTTAAAATTTGGCATG
>CAYYTW010000048.1:0-6996 GCA_964474765.1 uncultured Candidatus Saccharibacteria bacterium | reverse complement strand
TGATTCTAAGTGAACCAGCAAACAAAAAAAGAAGCCTTTCAGCTCCTGCTCTACGCGTTAAAAAACAAAAGCGCGCTATTCCAAACTAAATTCAACCAACCTTTTTTTGATTTCTTTCTCGCTTACTTCAAAACTCGGAAGATATTCAATTTCTTCCCGATAATCCACATCATCAAAATAAGATAACTGAATTCTAAAAAGCTTTTCGTTGAACTCATTCCCAAATATTTCGTTTCCTTTTTTGGTGATTTCCGCTATTGAATGGTGATTCTTAATAATAAAATACAAATCAACATAATCTTTCCATTTAGCTCTCTTGCCTAAAGCGTATGCTTTCATGGCGGCTAAAGTTATTAGGTTCGGCACCCTGATAACTTTAGCCAAATCTTCACTATAATTAATCCAAAGGGGATAACGGAAAAAAGTAATTTTCACCCCCTTGGCAAAAAAAGTAAGCTCTCCCTCTTTATCCACAAGAACTTTGTCAATTTTGATTACGCTTTTTATCTTTTCTTCAAGAAAAATATTTTTGAATTCCCTATACGAAAACAAGTCAAAATCGATAGATCTTCTATGTCCTACATACAACGCAATAGCAGTTCCGCCAACTAAACCATAATCCTTTCCTACTTTTTTTAAAAGAGGAAAAAGCTCAATCTGCGCTTTTGTCAAAATTTCTTTATGCATATTTATTAAAATATAAGGTAAAATAATGAATTACCTCTGGACGATAATTACACCTGCCCATTTTGGATTTTTTTGATTTCTTGCGAAAGATTTTAGCGACCTTTTTTATTCCCATAATCTTTATCATCGTCTGCGCGTCTTCCCAATCGCCATAATTTAAAATATGCTCAACAACCGATTCTTCAGAAAGATTAACCGGATCTTTTATATACCAAAATAGATATTTTCTTTTTCGGATAAATTCTTTTAAATCATTCATAATTCTTAAATCGTAAATCTTAAATCGCCATTTTATATATCCAAATTCCTTACCTTTTTAGCGTGGGTTTGAATAAAACGCTTTCTCGGCGCGACTTCATCGCCCATCAAAATATCGAAGAACTTATCAGCCTCGGCCGCGTCGGCAACCATCACCTGTTTCATTAATCTTGTCTTGGGGTCCATGGTCGTCTCCCACAACTGGCTTGGATTCATTTCGCCCAAACCCTTATATCTCTGGATTCCAACCCCCTCCTTGCCCAAAGCTTTCCATATTTCTCCTTTCTGTTCGTCTGAATAGGCATATTTGATCTCCTTGCCTTTCTGAAGACGGTACAATGGCGGCTGAGCAATATAAAGATAACCGCTTTGAATAATTTCCGGGAAATAACGAAAAAAAAGAGTCATTAGAAGAGTTCTGATGTGCGAACCATCGACATCGGCGTCAAGGGTCAGAATAATCCGATGATACCTCAATTTGCTGATATCGAAAGATTCGGCGATAGCCGCGCCCAAGGCGATAATAATCGCCTTGACTTCTTTGGATGCCAGCATCTTATCCATCCTTGCCTTTTCTACATTCAGAATTTTTCCGCGCAGCGGCAAAATGGCCTGGAAGTGTCTATCGCGGGCTTGTTTGGCCGATCCGCCCGCGCTATCGCCTTCGACAATAAATATTTCCGAGTTTTCCGGCTCGCGGCTTGAACAATCCGCCAACTTACCGGGTAATGCCAACCCCTCAAGCAGTCCCTTGCGGATAACGGTTTCTCTGGCCGCCTTGGCGGCCTGCCTGGCTTTAGCGGCCAAAACGCATTTTTCCATAATAGCCCTGGCGTCGGTGGGATTTTTTTCCAAATATTCCTGCAAACCATCGGCCAAAACCGCCTCGACCGCCGTTCTCGCCTCTGGATTGCCTAACTTCGCCTTAGTTTGACCCTCAAACTGCGGCTCTCTCAACTTTACGCTGATTATCGCCGTTAAGCCCTCCCTGACATCGTCGCCGGTTAAATTTTCATCAGAATCCTTGATAAATCCGTTTTTGCGGGCGTAATCATTTAGAGTTCTGGTCAAGGCAACCCTAAAACCAGTCGAGTGCATGCCGCCCTCCGGCGTGTGAATATTATTGGCAAAATCAATCTCTTTCCCCTGGAGATCATTGGTATATTGAAAAGCCGCCTCAACCGCCATTTGCTCATGCTCCTTGTTGACATAAAAAACATTGTTATGCCGAACCTCCTCGCCTCTATTTAAATACTTAACATACGAAACAATACCTCCCTCAAAATGAAAAGTGTAAGACCTTGTCAGCTTATCTCGCTGGTCTCGCACGATAATTGTAATGCTTTTGGTAAGATAGGCCTGCTGCCTTAAGTGAGTTAAAATTTTATCCCATTCGAATTCAATATCTTTGAAAACCTCCGGATCTGGTTCGAAAGTTACGGCTGTGCCGGTTTTGTCACACTTACTCCCCTTCTTAACCTTGGCCACAGGCTTGCCTCTTTTATACTCTTGTTCATACAAATAGCCATTGCGACAAACTTCGGCCTTCACCCATTTACTCAAAGCATTGACCACCGAAACGCCGACGCCATGCAAGCCGCCCGCCACTTTATAGCTTTGCCCGCCAAACTTGCCGCCGGCATGCAATGTGCACATCACCGTTTCCAGGGCCGATTTCTTTGTTTGCGGATGAATGTCAACAGGAATACCCCGTCCATTGTCTTCAATTCGAATCCGATTTTCCGGCAGCAAAACAACCGCCATTCTATTTCCAAAGCCGGCCATAAACTCGTCAAGCGAGTTATCGGCCACCTCCCAAATCAAATGATGGAGACCATCCGAACCAGTTGACCCGATATACATTCCCGGCCGCCTGCGGACTGGCTCAAGACCCTCTAAAACATAAATATCCTTGGCCTCGTAAGAAGTATTGCCATTGTTTGCCGCCACCTCAACCTCTTTCTTTTCTTTTTTTTGTAGTTTTTCTTTGGCCATGAT
This sequence comes from uncultured Candidatus Saccharibacteria bacterium, assembly GCA_964474765.1. Classification (GTDB taxonomy): domain Bacteria; phylum Patescibacteriota; class Minisyncoccia; order Portnoybacterales. Next base: position 4,053 of record CAYYTW010000048.1, on the reverse strand, counting down.
AAATTATTAAATATTAAATTCGAATATCAAAATCCGAAATTCGAAATTCGAAACAATACCAAAATTCAAATTACCGAATGACCGAAACGTTTTTGAATATTTGGAAATTGGTCATTTGAATTTGTTTCGGATTGGAACAAGTTCCTCGCAAACGAGAGCGTGCTTCTGGTTTCGGGCTTTATCGTCGCACCTCCCACCCTTTCCCTTCCATCGCCTTTATAATTTTCTCTTGAGAATTATTAACCTCCTCGTCAGTTAAAGTTCTTTCGTTGCTTTGATAAATTATCCGAAAGGCTAAACCCTTCTGCTCTTCTTTTTCATAAATATCGAATAGCTCGGTATCCGCGATTAACACCCCTCCGGTATTCTCAATAATATTCAAAACATGGTCTATCTTGGTTTGCGGCTGAACCAGAACAGATAAATCCCTGACGATTGCCGGATATTTTGAAGGAGATTTATACGCCGCCTCTTTCTCAACAAGTTCGCTAAGCAATTCAAAATCCAGCTCAAACGCCATAACCGGCTCGCTAATTCCAAACTTCAGCAGGGTCGTCTTGCTTATCTCGCCGAACCAGCCCAATTTCTTATCGCCCACCTTAACCTGCGCCCCCCTCGCCGGATGAAAATAACTAACATTTGGCGTTTTATTGGCGACACCGCTTGGCGTCTCGCTGGCTTCTGTGGCGTCATCATACCAAACATCAACCACTCCCATTTTTTCCAGCAAAAGATCAATAACCCCCTTTCCTTCATAAAACAGGCTTTTTCCTTCGGAAAATAATCCCTCGCTCTCTTTCTTTATTTTAACACTTAGTACGCCGGAAATCATCTTCTTTTCCAAAATCTTTTTACCTTCAAGCCTAAAAACTTTGCCGATTTCGAACAGCTTTACTTCATCGAAATATCGCATATTACCCCCGACATTTTTCACCAGTCCGGCAACCAAAGTCGGCCGCAGATATTTCTGATCATGACTAAGAGGATATTTCGGACCGACCAACCTTTCAAAACAAAAAATATCCTTATCGTTTTCCGAAATCAACGAATAATTATAGACTTCCGAATAGCCCGCTCCCACCATAATATTTTTCGCCGCGTCTTCGTTTATTAACTCTTCGTTTTTGGCGGCGGCGATCAAAACGCTCGTCGGCATTATGGCCGGAATCTTTTCGTAACCGTACGAACGCCCCACTTCTTCAATCAAGTCTTCGCTGGTTACTAAATCGTTCCGCCGGTTAGGAATGAACGCTTCATAAAAAATTTCCTTTTGTTTCTTTACGACTTTCACCGGTAGGAGTAAACGCTTAAAAATATTTAAAACCTCGCCGGATTTAATGCTGACGCCAAGCAAACTTTCGATATAACTATGCGCCACGGTGGTTAAAGCCAGTTTCGATCTCGTAGATTGACTATCGGCCACCCCAGACACGACTTCCCCGCTCGCTATCCCCTGAATCAATTCCGCCGCCCTGTCCAATGCCCGTGTTGTCAAATTAATATCAAGACCATTTTCAAAGCGAATAGACGCGTCCGTGCGCAAATTAAGCGCCTTGGAGTTTTTCCGCGTGGCGGCCGAATCAAAATTTGCGGCTTCCAAAATAATCGTTTTGATTTCGCTATTAATCTCTGCCGCCTTTCCACCCTTGATGCCGGCAATGGCCAAGGGCCCCCTCTCATCAGCAATAATAAGAATATTCTCGTCCAGCTCATACTCGGCCCCGTCAAACGTAATTATTTTTTCGCCTTTCCCTGCCCTCCTGACAATTATTTTTCTTATTTGGAATTTTAAATTTGGTGGTTGTTTCGGATTTCGTGCTTCGATTTTCGGATTTGCGCCTTCGATCTTTCCAAAGTCGAAGGCGTGTAGGGGCTGTCCCGTTTCAAGCATTACGTAGTTAGTAATATCAACGACATTATTGATCGGCCGCAGGCCGCAAACAATAAGTCTATCCCGCATCCACTTCGGCGACTCGCCAACTTTTATATCAACTATCACCCGCGCGCTGTATCTCGGACACAATTTTTTATCTTTCACCTCGACAGCCAAAAAGTCGTTTATTTTGAGCTTTTTGTTTTCTTTATGCCTTACACTTGATACATTACACTTAACATCCGCAATCGCCGCGATTTCTCTCGCCATTCCAATATGCGACAAACAATCAAAAGCGCGGTTAAACAAAACCTTAATATCCAAAACAGTATCCTTACCAACAACCTCCACCCCCTCCACCTCAAAGGCCCGCATCGTCAAAAGCTCCACCAATTTCTTGGGTTCGGGAATTTTTGGGACATATTCTTTTAGCCAATTGTATGAATACTTCATATTTCTTTACGAATTTACGAATATTTACGAAAATACGAATAATCACAAGTTCAAAATTCTTTTAAACCTTACTCCGTCTTTCGCAAAATGAGCAATTATTCCCAATTTCAATTCAGTCGCTTTCAAATAACTATATACTTGATCAATTTCAGCTTTTGAAAATCTGTCAGCTTTTTTTATTTCTAAAATTATTTTACCTTCGATCAAAAAATCAAGAAAAACTTTGCCAATAATCTCACCCTTATTGTGAGCGGGACGCTCACGCAAGCTACGCTTAATAGCGAACACGAGCACAAACTTGTTCCTGATATGATAATTTCCGGTTATCCAAACCGCGGGCCACAGCCTTCTGATAATACTTCTCGCGATAACCATGCCCTAAATCATTATGCACGTCATACAAAACCCCGATAATCTCATAACACAATTCTGGATAAACTAAGTCATCCCGTCTTAAATGAACTTTTCTTTTCATGTTAATTGAACTATTCGTATTTTCGTACTAATTCCTACGTTCGTAAGGTTTTAGAACTGTTTTAAAAACCTCAAATCCCCCGAACTTAATAATCTAATATCATCAATCTTGTACTTCATCATTACCAGTCGCGCAAAGCCAAAGCCAAAAGCAAACCCCTGCCATTCGTTGCGCGCGTAGCCAGCTGATTCAAAAACAAATTGATTGACCATACCTGCTCCTGCCGCCTCCGTCCATCCTCTTTGTTCGCAAACACGACACCCTCTTTTACTGCAAAGAACGCAACTAATATCTATTTCAAAGCTCGGTTCGGTAAAGGGAAAATAACTCGGTCTCAATCGGATATCGACTTTTTGGCCATAAAATCTCCTGAAAAATTCAGCGATTACGGCCTTAAAATTTGCCACAGAAATATGTCTATCAACCATTAAACCCTCTACCTGGTAAAACTGATAATCATGCGATGCATCAGTCGCCTCCCGTCTGAACACTCGACCGGGAGCAATAATACGCAAGGGCGGATTATTTTTTTCCATAAAACGGACTTGTACAGGAGAAGTCTGGGTACGCATAACCAGATCAAAACCTCCTACCTGCGCTTCGCCAGATGCTTCGGCAAGGCAAGCCGGATTAACCACATAAAAAGTATCCTGCATATCGCGCGCCGGATGATCCTTGGGCATATTCAAAGCTTCAAAATTATACCAATCAGTTTCAAGCTCCGGACCGTCAACAACCGAAAACCCCATCGACTGAAAAATCTCCTCGACCTGCCGCAAAACAATCGTTTGGGGATGAAAATGTCCTTTGGGATGCTTTACTCCGGGTGCCGTCACATCAAGCCAGTCTCCGTTTTGAAGCTTGAAGCTTGAAGCTTGAAGCATCTGGCATCTCTCTTCCAGTACAAGCTCTATCTCGCGCTTAATCTGATTGGCGACTGCCCCCGCCTTTCTGCGTTCATCTTCAGGTAAGTCTTTCAAGGATTTTAGTAACGCCGTCAATTCTCCCTTCCGGCCTAAATATTTAACCTCAATAGCCTCAAGCGTTTTAATATCTTGGGCGTGGCTAATCTCTTCAAGCGCTTTGATTTTTGTTTGGTTAAAATCCATCTTCGTAATATCTTTTTACAAAAACAGGATGGGGCTTTTAGAGCCACCATCAATTACATTTTAACCCATTTTGACTTATAAAACAAGCCATTGTATAATGCCACCCTATTCTGGACTCTTGAGGTATTTTAAAATTTGGCATG
>CAYYTW010000047.1:0-7466 GCA_964474765.1 uncultured Candidatus Saccharibacteria bacterium | reverse complement strand
ACGCCATGAGATTATGGTCTCAAGGAGTCCAGAATGTATCTGGCATTATGCATATTTATTGCGGGGTTTGTTCGTGATATGCTTCTAACTATGACGCTTCGAATCCGCCGGCTCATCTTTTGGGGGCTGGTTATAATTTTTCTTATCATAACTCCCCTGATAATCGCCTACGGCTTAGGCTATAGTTTTGATTGGCAAAAAAAAACTTTTGCTAAAACCGGCTCCTTTTATTTTGAATCAAGCCCGACGGGAGGCAAAATTTATATTGACGGAAATAATAAAGGCAAAACGAATAAATACATCCGGAGGATGCTGCCAAAAGAATATAACATCCACATCGAGAAAAATGGTTTTTACGCTTGGGACAAACGGCTGAAAATAGAGTCGGGCATAGTAACCGAGGCAAGAAACATTCTCCTGGTCCCTCAAAATCCGAAGATAGAAACGGTTCAAGAAAACATACCGTCGGATTTTCTGTTGCCGTTTTTTACCCTAACCGACGCGGAAAAGCAAAAAATAAAACAGGCCAGCGCTACGGCTAAAGCCATTTTAAAAAATGCGGCCAATCAACCAATAAACGAGAGTATCTTTTATCTGGAGGCCGCCGATCGTATTTTATACAAATCAGACCTAAATGGAACCAAAAAACAACAAATATCTCGCGAGTCATTGCCGGCCGGCGCATACAAAATTATTGCTTCGCCGAACGAAAATTCCGTTGCCGCGCTTGATAAAACCGGTCAGCTTTTTCTTCTTAATCCCGACCGAAAAATCTTTGAAAAAGCGGCGGATAACATTAAAAATGCTCAATTTTCACCAGACAATAAAAAATTGCTTTATTATTCCGGAACGGAAATAATGGTTCTCTTTCTGGATAAAATTCTAATCCAGCCCCATAAAGAAAGGGGACAAAAAGAAACACTCACCCGTTTTTCAGAAAACATCGATTCGGCTATTTGGTACCCCGAAGACAATGAACATATTATTTTTATTGTCGGTGATACCATCAAAATAATCGAACTCGACGATCGCGGAAAAAGGAATATGTACGATCTTGTCAAAATGCGGAATTTTACGGCCAGCACTTGGGAAAACCCGCAAATCACCTATGACTCCAAAAGAAGGAAATTATACTTTATCAGTGATACCGCTTTATATTCTCTCCAAATAAAAACGGGGCAATTATGGTAAGCCCCATTAGAAGTTCAACGAAATCATTCTTGTTCTATAAATCATAAGGTAAAGCCGCCTTTCGGCTTAGGCTTCGTGTTACTAAAAGATAGTTCAAAACTTCTAACGAGGTAGGGCGACTACGGGGTAGGGCGACTTGCCAAACCATTTCGATTAGTGTTACATTTCTAATAGGAAGTTATATTGAGATGGTTACAAAACTCGTCGTATTGTCATTCTGAACTTGTTTCAGAATCTACTTCGTTCTAATAATCACTAAACTTAGATCCCGAAATGAATTCGGGATGACAGATTAGATAGTTTTGTAACCATCTCATTAAGTTTTCCCATTTTGTCATTCCCGCCTTTCACCCTGCGGGCGACCACCCGTAGGTGTGGCGCGGGAATGACAGCTAAAAACAGCCTATCGTTTATTTAAGCCAAGAATGATATTTACTTAATACCACTTCGAAAAGAACGAGGATATTATATAACAAAATGGGGGGGCTGAAGTTCTTTTACAACAAGATTGCATTTAATTAAAAAACGAAAAGAAGATAAAAAAAGATGCGGGAGGAAAGAAGAATGGAAGAAAAAACGGGCCTGCTTTTGGCGGAAGTTGACGGGGAAGCGAGAAGAATTTTTATAGACGACAGCGAAGATCGGGAACTCCTCGAATTTTTGGTTGATGGCCTTGGGAATGTTTATGACACCCTAACCTCGAAACCGGAACCTACCCCAGAAAATGTGGAAAATCTTGTTGCGGACTTCAATGCTAAATTGAACGAAAGATTGACTAATTTTACCGTCAAACAGAGGCTCACCATTGCCAAAGAATTTTCCAAAAGGGCGCAAATGGAGTTTTTTGCTCGGGTGTCGGCGGAACAGCGCGCTGAAGCAAGAAGCGGCCGGGGGCCGTTTTTAAAATGGGTTTTTGTTTATCAGAATGTTATCGGCATCTTGGCGCCTTCTTCATGCGACGGTTGCGGCGAAAAATGCGGCGGTCATACCCGCGACGGGCATAAATGCGACGGCGAGTGCGGCAAGAGCTGTGGCAAAAAAAACACAGAATAATAAAAGTAAAACAAGGCCGCCAAAACGTAAAGACGAGCAGAAAACGGAATGCTCGTGCCAAAAATGCGGACACGAAAAATATTTAAAAAAGTGTGTGATAAGTTTTTGCGACAACGGAGACGAAAAAGAATTTAGTTTAATACTTTGCACCGAATGCGGCGCCGCATTTGAACGCCTAAAGCAGATAAAAGCAAAAGCTGGGAAGCTGCTGACCGGAGAACAATGGGCGTCTCTAGTTATCGGGTTTTTAGCTGAAAAAAATCCGCTTCTTACCGCATGCCAAAAATGCGGCAACGAAAATTACCTAGGCCGACATCATCCTTACCCGCAACGATGGTTTGGTCATTCATTGGTACTTTGTGATAGATGCCATACAAGCATAGAACGAGAAATCCATCAACAAGAACGGGAGAACGGGAAGGCTCAAAAAGAATTACCTAAAGGAAATTACGCTGTATTGACCCTTAAATTTATCACTGAGCGCTCGCCAAAACAAGACAGCGCGGATGAAACGCCGGAGGTGGTCATTCGCGACACACCGCTTAAATCCCAGGCGGAATTTGACAAGATAAACCAAACTCTTGTTGATGCCATCGTCGAACTAAACGGAGCTTCGATCAAAATGGGTAGAATCGCCGCCTATCTTAACAAGATAAAACACAGAAAAACTTCCTGGCTGCAGGACGAATCTCAAAGAATACAAAAAATAGTCGCGAGACTGCAAAAAATGGGTGATGATTTTTACGAGATAGAACAAATAATGAAATCGCAATAAATTTTCATCATTATCACAAAAAAAGCCCCGACTAACGTCGCGGCCTTTTTTGTTTTTTGTTTTAAAAATAATTGCGGGGAAAAGAAAACAAAAGCCCCCCCCGCAGAATTGCGGGGGGGGCTTTTTACCGAGACACTACTCCCCCGCAAGAAAGAAGTAGTTTACCCGGATCCAAAGCTGAAATTAGCGAGTCATCTGCCAGCCATAGCCGGAACCGATAGTCTTAACCAGCCAGTCGCAAGTCCAGTCGGACGTGTTGACAGTATGGCTGTCGTTGGAACGATCGGTCCAAACGATTGAATCGTCAGCAGCAGCCCCAGCATAGGATGTTTGGTTGGTCGGAATAGTATCGGCGCTGTTGCCATTCTTGATATAGACCGACAGATAATCGCCGGTAGCCAATGTTCCGCCAATGTCCGCCCGCAAGGTGTAGGTGGTCGCCGAACCGATAATCTGCTCGGTGGCAGCCGTAAAGGTAATATCCTTGTTGACATAGTCAATCGCGGTCGCGACGCTGGTTGAAGCGGTTACTTGCTGGCCGGTATTCTCGTTCCAAACCTTGATGTAATCGCTGCCGGTGGTCAGTTGCACATTAGTGGAACTCGCGTATTGGAGGACCAATCTGGTCCAACCAATCGCGCCAGCCGCGTCAGGAGTAATGGTGAACTTGGCAATGGTGATTCCAGATCCAGCCGTCAAATAGGTGCTCGACAACGCGTTAGCGGCAACCACTGGCTTGCTCTTTCTTAAGACCATCGCCTGTGAAGTGATGCTGGACGGAGTTTCGGTTGACTGGGTGCCGCCGCTGGTCACGCGATAGTCATACAAATTGACGGTCGGGTAATCGCCGGTATCCGCGTAGCCGGTTCCGACATAGTTAAAGCTGCAATAAACTTTAACTGTCTTGTCGAGGTTGGCCGGCAAAGCCATAGTCAGACCGGTGAAAGTCGCGTAGTAAGTGCCGCCGCTGTTGATAAACGGCTGGGAAGCGGTTTCCGCGGTGCCGCCCTCGGTCGGATAATTCAACTTGCAGTTCACCAACGAGTCGTAGTCGCTATCGCCAGCGTCAATCTTCAGCCGCATTTGGTCAATGGTTGACGGCGCGCTTAGCGACTTAAACCTGACATCCATTATCTCAACATTATTCGTTCCGCCGACAACAAGGGCTGACGGAATAGTGGTGTCAATCGCGACGCTTCGGCTGGCCGTGGCCACAGTAACATTCTGACCGACTTGCGCGGAAGCGCTGGCATCGGAGCCATCGGTCGCCTTAGTCGCGGTTACGGCCAAAGTGGTTGAAGCAGAGCCGCTGGTCACGCTGGAATCCAAGGTGGCGTAAACATCAATTTGCATTGAGGTGTTAGCCGCCAAAGATGTGTTGACCGAAAAAGTGTTGCTGCTGGTCATCGTGCCCTTAACAGTGCTGGTGGTGCCGCCATAGACAACGTACATATTGGACCACTTAGTGGTGGCAATAGTGCCAACCTGGTTTACATAAGCGACGGTGAAGCCGGTGATGTTAACCTTGTCGTAGGCGTTAGCCTGCAGGTTGTAGGAACCAATTTTGATGTTGCCGCCGGAAGAAACGGTTTGGTCGGAATAAGCGGTGTTCTTGTACAAAGTCAGGGTGCCGGTGCCGACAGTCAATTCATTAGCGCTAGCGGTTGAACCAGGAGCGTCAATGGAGGCCGCCGAAATCATACCCTGCGCGTTGTCCTCATCCGCGCTGCCCAAAATCTTAATCTGAATCTTATCGTTAGCCGCCGCGATATTGGCGGTGCAAGCAGAAGCCGCGCAGGTATAAACATCGCCCTTGACTTCCAAAGTCTTAGTGGTCGCGGCCGCGATCTTCTGATAGATGCTGAAGCTCGTGTACTGAGTGACGTTGCTGGCGCCGGCTGTCACCTGGATGTTGGCGGTATTGCCAACCTGCACTCCGTCCAAATACAATGACACATTCTTCAGATAAGCGGTGGTTGTGGTGGTCGCGGACATATAGGCCTGCACTTTCAAGGTGTTAATCTTGATTTCCTCGCCGTTGGCTTTGATGTCGAATTTAGCGAAACTTTGATTGGTCGCGCCAACGGTTATGTTGCTGGTCGGAGAATCGGTCCTCTTGGTCATCGTGATAGTGCCGGTGGCGATTGTCTGCAAGCCGGCCCGAGCCGTGGTGCCGCCGCCGCTGAAAGTAACCAAAGTGTAATTGCCATAACCCTTGTCTTTCAACATCACATCAACTTTCTTGTCAATACCGATTCTCAAAGTCTTGCTGGTTCCGCCGACAATATCACCAACCACGGAAATGGTCTTGGTTACGCCCTTCTTAAACTCGATCGGGCTACTGTGCAAATCGAAAACCAAATCCTGGCCGGTCTTGCCGGTAACCAATTGGCCGGTCGCGGTGTCAACATTGTTGATTCGCAGCTTAATGTTGTTGAAGTCTCCGGCGGAGATTGAGCCGATCTGGGTGAAACGAATCATTTCCAAATTCTCATCTTGGTTGGTAACAGCCAAAGTGGCGGTCCAGGCGGTGAATTCGTTCTGCGCGTCCAAAGCGGCATTGGCGCCCGGAGTAACCGCGCCGAAAGTGGCGTCGGCTACATCAGTGGAATCAACGATGCTCAACAGATTGCCGTTCATCGGGAACGAACCGCTAACCGAAGCCGCGTTGGAAACCACATCCGTCGCCGCGTTCAGGCTCATACCGATGGTCTGGCCAGACATAGCCGCGGCAATATCGCCGCGCACGGCAATGGTCTTCGAACCATTGGCCGGAACAGTGAAGATGCCGGAAGCGTCATTAAAGCTGGCGACGCCGGTTGAGAAAGTCGCTTCGTCAGTCAGTCTGGTGTATCCGTCAAACAGATACAGATTGCCGACAGTGCTGTCGCCGGAAACACCCAATCTCTTAACTTTCAACTGGGTAACTTTAATGTCAGCGCCGCTGCCGTTGGTAAAAGTAAAGTGGGCCAAATCAGCCGCCGCCGAACCAAGGGCAGTATCATTAGCCAAAGTGGCTGATACCGGAGTATCGGCCGCTAAAGCGACTGAAAGGGCGCCGGTAACTGGAGTAACCGGAGTGGTTGGGGCAGAAGTAATCTGTCCGCCAACTGCAAAACTGCCATACTCATTGACGTTGACGACAATCAAATCGCGGACATTGTAGCCGTTGCCGGTGAACAAATCCATTGTCGGAAATTGATGGAGGACATTACTCGCGTCTCTCCAGAAAAGGTCAGCTCCGTACTGATAGATCGGGGCGTAGGAGAAAGAATCCATCACTGGCTGGCTGACAACGGAAATCTTGTTCCAATCCAAAGAATATGAATTGAAGATTTCGATTGAAGCCAGTTTGCGAGTGAAATTCTTTTCCAAACGATAGACATCCGGGTTATCGGCTGTCTTAATCAGGGTGGCAGTTGAAACGGCATTCAGAGCCGAATCGGAAACTGTCTTGACCGCCGACCAATCGTAGCCGGAGTTGGTAAATACCTCAATTGAACGAACCGGAGATTTCAGATTGTTGTTAACCACCCAAACATCGCCAGTCGAACCCTTTAACAGGGTCCCGTTGGCATAGGTGGCCGCCATTGCTGGCATCAACATTGAAACACCGGAAAGCCACAGGATTGTCGCGCCCGAGGTCGCAATTGAGGCGACTTTTGTCAATGTCTTTTTTGTTTTTGTGCTCATTTTAATTTTTTTCCGCCTCCGTCTTTTTTGAAAAAGGCGAAAACAGATTTATGTTTTTGTCCCCCTTCGGGGGATCGACTTTTCCCCACACTAATTGTGGCACATATTTATTTATCACAAGACAAATTTTTTCTTTTCTTTCCGAATAATTCAATATAATTCAATCTTCACAGGACTTGTTTGCTTATGGTGCGGCCTCGGCCGCAATGCCACAATTAGTGTGGGGATTTTATAGAACCAAAGTTTTTCGACTTCCTTGTGAAATTTTCTTCTTCCTCCCCTCCTCAAGCTTGTCCTCCAAAGCCTTGGCGTAAGAGGATGAAGAGGGGACCGAGGGGAGGTGTTGTTATTTATCAGCACCCCGCCTTTATCCTCCCCTCATCTAAGGGGAGGAGGAAAATATCTCACAAGGTTTTGGTTCTATTCGACCTTTGTCCCGCTTCTCGAAATCACACACATGTCATCCTGAGCGAAGCGAAGGATCTCATGAGATTCTTCACTGCGTTCAGAATGACACAGATGATCTCTTACGCAGGATGGGATTTTTGAAGCTGTTATTCGACAAAGCTGAGCTTAGCTCCGCTTAACAGCCGGCGCCGTCCCCTTTTCGAGCAAAATTGCCAAAAAAGAGAATTATTCCTTCCCCTAAGAAGCTCAGCTTCTTCTACTTCCAGTTTATCAATTTTCAAACGAAGAATCAAACGAGTGTATAATGCCACCCTATTCTGGACTCTTGAGGTATTTTAAAATTTGG
>CAYYTW010000046.1:0-8055 GCA_964474765.1 uncultured Candidatus Saccharibacteria bacterium | reverse complement strand
GCCATGAGATTATGGTCTCAAGGAGTCCAGAATGTATCTGGCATTATGCAGCCCGAGAATCACGAAGTTGGCTCTACGGGGTATTAAAAAACCACCGGCACTAAACCGATGGCGCGCTAAATCTAAATTATTTTATGCCACAATATAAAGCAAAAGCAATATATCCGACCAGTAGCCCAAGGCCAATCATCAGCGTCGAGGCACATAATAAAATAGTAAAGCATCGCGGATATTTAATTTCATATTGTCCTTTGTCCTCCTTATGCCGTAATATCTTTCAGGAAACCGCGGATGGCCGCAAACGCACGGCCCATCTTTTTTCGAAAACCGGTGCTGTTGTCGATAATTTGGAAACGAGGATGACCCAGCCAGCTTTCCTGGATTTTTTGGTCTATCAGAATTGCTTCTTCCAGCGTTTCTGTTCGAGCAAGGTTATTTTTTCTTTTCCGTTCATAGATTTTCGGCTTATCCTTGGCGGTAGTGAGAAGATGCACTACGCCCAAGTAACGCGCTAAGAGGTCGAGGTTGTTGTAGCCATATTCTTTTTCTAATAATTCGTCATATGAATATCCGTTGGGAAAATATGGTTTGTGATGCTTTATTCCGCCGTCGCAAAGAATGACAACTTTATCCGCCGGATAAATTCTTTCGGCAGCACTTTCAAGAGAATCTTCGAAGAAAAACTGAGTAGGAATAACGATTTTTTCAAACTCGTAGATTTGTTCCGGCGTTCCCATCTTTTCGGGAGCCAATCCGCAACCGAAAAGATGCGTTGCCACTTCCGGTATCGTAAAGACCAAAAAGCCGTAATTAAAAAGGTGTTTTACCAGATAGGCCATGCCGGTGGTTTTACCAGCACAGGGTCCGCCGGTGATAACAATTTTCGGTATTGCCGCCATTTCGCGTCTCCAAAAAGATTATTTTTCAACGAGCCAATTTTTAATAATTATACAATAAATTTAAAATTTTTGCAAGTGCGCTGCAAATTTCCTTGACAATCTACGGAAAAAAGTTCTTAAATAGAGGTACAAATCAAGTTCATTAAAAATCTGTTTCATCTCGAGAATGGATGTAGTTCTCGACAAGCTCGAACAATATCTGAATATCTGAAATAGAAAAGGAGAACAATAAAGTGGCTGAACTAAAAATCAATCCGAGGCTCTGTAAACGATGCGGTTGGTGCGGAGAATTTTGCCCGAAGAAAGTTTTCGGTCCCGAAGGTGAGATTATCGACATAGAGGCCTGCTTCAAATGCGGCCTCTGCCAATTGCTTTGTCCCGAAGGCGCGATTCGTTTGGGCGAACAACCTCAAGAGCATCAAAGAATCATTCAGTCCTCTAACTTACTTCGGCAGATAACTAAAAAAGACAGTAAATTTGGTCTTGGCTGGAGCATCCAAAGGAGTTCATTAAAACCAGGCTCTTACTTTATTTCTGGTAATGGGGCTTGCGTTCGGGGAGCGCTTGATGCCGGTTGTCAATTTTACGCCGGCTACCCAATCACGCCAGCATCAGAAATTATGTCGGACATAGCAAAAAAGTTCTGGCAGACATCCCGGGGCGTTTTCATCCAGATGGAAGACGAGATCGGTTCGATGGGGGCGGTAATCGGAGCCTCTAAGGCCGGCGCCAAATCGATGACTGCCACTTCCGGCCCGGGTTTCTCGCTGATGCAGGAAAATATCGGTTATGCAGCTATGACCAACACCCCCTGCGTAATCATCAACGTCCAGCGAGCCGGACCAAGCACTGGTCAGGCAACGCGGCCAGCTTTTGGCGACATGATGCAGGCCATCTGGGGATGCCACGGCGATTCGCCGAAAATCGTTCTGGCGCCGACTAACGCCCAAGAATGTTACGACCTGACCATTAGAGCATTCAATTTGGCCGAGATGTATCTTACGCCAGTCATTATCCTAACCGACGAAACCATTGCCCACCTCCGGGAAAGAATTAAAATTTCCGGCGAGGCGCGGGTTTTTAAACGCGCAGTTCCAGTTTTCGGCGATGGGCATGAATTAACCGTGACTGGCTCAACTCATTACCCCGATGGATTACGGGCGGCCTCGGATCCGAAGGCGCAGCAAGATTTACTTGATCGCCTTAAAGAAAAAATGGAGAAGATCGTCCGTCATCCGATAATCGATATTAACTGTCATCCGAAAAACGAAGTCGTAATTATTTCCTGCGGATTCACGGCGCGCGGCGTTGCCAAAGCGGTTTACAATTTAAGGCTTGATAAAAAAATCGGAACCATCGTCATTAAAATGCTTTGGCCGTTTCCGTTTAAAGAAATTGAGGCTGCCATCCACCATCAGACCAAAGTGCTTGTACCGGAGATGAACCAAGGTCAGCTCATTCATTTGATTCGAGAAGTTCGTCACGACGCAATCGCCTTGAATCAAACTGATGGCTTGCCAATCGAGCCAAAAACCATACAAAACGCCGTCAAAGATTGTCTCAAAAGAGGGTTACGACAATGAAAGAAAAAAATCTCAACTGGCTAAGATGGATAAAAAGCGGTCAGCCGCTTCACTTTTGTCCCGGCTGCCAATATGGAACAACTCTGCGCCTTTTGGCTTGCGCCTTAGAAAAAATCGGCCTTGAACCAGCACAAGTCATGGCGGTTTCGGGAATTGGCTGTGCCGGATGGATAACTGACCGTTACCTGAAAACCGACACTCTACACACCACCCACGGCCGGCCGATTTCGTTCGCGACCGGAATAAAACTGGCCAGACCGGAATTAACGGTTATTGTTGTCAGCGGCGACGGCGATTTAGCGACTATCGGCACCAACCACCTGATTCATGCCGCCAGACGCAACATCAATCTTTCGGTTTTCTGCATTAATAATTTCCTCTACGGCATGACCGGCGGCCAGGCCGGAGCAACAACTCCGCATAACGCCATTACCGCGACCACGCCGCAAGGCAACCCCGAACAACCGCTGGACTTGATCAAGCTGGTGCTGTCGCTCGACTGTTCTCTGGCCAGCCGTTATCCGGCGATGCCGATAGGCAAAAGTCCTTACCCAACGATCGATGCCATAGCTAAAACCATCAGACACGAGGGATTTTCATTTTTCGAATTTATTTCGCCCTGCGCCACCCATTTCGGCAGAAAGAATAAAATGCCGAATCCGAAAGAGCTGAAAGAATATTTAAAAAATTTACTCGTGCGAAAAGATGATGTCATACGGCTTGCCCCGGAGCTCACCCCAAAAGAAAGAAATGACAAGTTGGCCTGCGGGACATTCGAAAGCCTGATAGAATATTTGAGATTCGCCGAAAAAGGAGACTAACAATGAAAACAGAGATCTTAATTATCGGTGAAGGCGGGCAAGGCATCCAGACTTTAGGCGATATTCTTGCCGAAGCCGCTCACAACGACGGCTACTGGCCGTATAGTAAATGCGATTACACGCCTGCGCCCCGGGGCGGCGAAGTTATTGCCTCGGTGATAATCGCCGGCGAAGCGCAAATCTATCCGCTGGTAGAAAAAGCTGATTATGTTTTTGTCCTGTCGTCCAACAAATCGCTGGAATTTGTTAAGGATAAAATTACCGAAAAAACCTGTATCGTTTCAGTCGACCCCGATTCAGTTTTTCTGAAAACGACGAAAATAAAGCGTCTTTTCGTGATAAAACACGATGATAAAAGAATTCCATTAAACATCTTTATGCTGGCGATAATTCAGGAAATAATTTCTATGCTTTCAGATGAAAGCATAGCAAAAGCGGTTCAAAAAATCTTAGGCAAAAAAAGAATTGGACTTGAATAAAACGAGTAACAAAAGGCCGCCCCGTTAAAATGGGCGGCTGTTTTAATTGTTTTTACCCCGTTAGAAGTTCAACCAAGCCCCACTTCTTAAAAAATCATGAGGCGAAGTCGCCTAACGGCTTAGTACTCTCTAAAATCACTGAGTTCTTTTAAAACTTCTAACGGGGCTTACCCGCCAACAATCAGCGGTAAAATATATATTTCCTCCCCATCCGATACAAGTGTTTTTTCAAAATCCATTTTGCAGACATATCTGCAATTTTCTTCTTGTCCCACCCCGGCGCCCATAATTCGGCCCATAATTCGAATGGCGTCGCAGCCATGCAGTTCGCACAATCGTAAGACTGCATCAGCGACAGTTATTCCCTCGCGCCACTCGATTTCTATTTCTTTATCGCTGTAAATTATCCTGATCATTTCATTCCGTGACCCCGCACTGCCGCAGAAGCTCGACCACATCCGGGAAATCAATCCCTAACCGTTTAACCGTTGCCAGTGTGGGGATGCCGTCTTTGGTCCAGCCGCGGCGTTTATAAACCGCGTCTTTGAGTTCTTCGTAGGCGGCCTCGCGGAATTTCCGCAGGATAGCGATTTTGTCTGTTAAGCTTTTTCCAATGAGGTCAACGCCGTATTTTTCAACCAACTGGCGGTCATAACGTTCAGCTCGCGATTCATATTCTTCAACGGTCACAGGACCCATGGCGCGATACGGAAGACTGTCGTGTTCGCGACGGCCGAAACCCATCTTCAAATTAAATAACCGCTGAAAAGTATAGACTCTTTCGCTCATCAAAAGCAGATCTTCGGGTGTGACTGTTTTGCCGGTCAGCGCGCTGAAATACTGAGCGTACCAATTAACGTGCTGCATCA
This sequence comes from uncultured Candidatus Saccharibacteria bacterium, assembly GCA_964474765.1. GTDB lineage: Bacteria > Patescibacteriota > Minisyncoccia > Portnoybacterales. Next base: position 3,404 of record CAYYTW010000046.1, on the reverse strand, counting down.
CCTTGGCTGGTTCCGGCGTTTCTTTATTCCCTTCCGGCACAACGTCGTTCCACGGCAGCTTGCACAAGCCGCATAGGCTGAACCAAGTCCGCCACATCGGAAACCAGTGCAATGCCTCGGCTTTCTTTTCGAAAGTCGGCATGAAATTGTGGACCATATCAAGAAAAATCAGCCAGGCTTCGTCGTGCTGCGCTCCCTTGAGCGCCAGACCGTAGCCGCCCTGCTGAGCCAGCGATTCTTTGGTAATATACTCGCTGAACTCCAAACCCTTGGCTTCCATCCCGATATCCTGCAACAGACGCCGATCCGCACCGCAGTTCGCGGCAAAAATTCTCTTCATCCGCCGGATGCCTTGGCCAACAATAACACCAAATCCTTTGCCCCAAGCCATCTGATGCAAAATTACCAACGCGGCCATCTTATTACCAAAATTTAATTTCAGGCCGCCGGTATTATATTCGTCAATTAGCCCCCGCTCAAAACATTCCATCGCGAAGGCAATTGAAGTTCCGACTGAAATAGTGTCGAGGCCATAGGCGTCGCAGTAAAAATTCATTTCGGCCACGAAACGTGGGTCAAAGATGCCGAGATTGGAACCGCAACCGGCAATAGTCTCATATTCCGGACCGTCAACAAAAACCTTTTTGCCTTTGTATGGCCCGCTGGTCGGCACAAAATCTTTAATGCCGTGCGCGCAGGCAAGAGCGCAACCGATCCAACATCCATCGTAACCCGGATCAAATAATTTCCGAAAAACTTCCGCGCCAAGTTGTGGCACACCGGGGTGGCTGCCGAATTGGAAATTATGGACGGGGATCAGATCAAAATCGTTCATAATGGTCACCAAATGGGTAGTACCCACCTTGGCCATCTCGTTCTGTTTGGGATCCAGCGCGATTAGTTCGCGGGTGTGCTGGCGCGTCAGCTCCGTCAAATTCTGTCCGTCGACCGGATTGTTTTCGTTCAGACGGCTGGCGTCCCAACGCACCACGATCGCCTTCAGTCCCTTATCGGCAAAAACCGTGCCCAAGCCACCCCGGCCCGCCTGCTTATAGCGGACTATCTGGCGCTTGAAATCAAACCAGGAAAAATTCAGACAGCCCATTCTGGTATTTTTGGCTCCCGGACCGGCGGTGATAACCGAGATATTACGCGGTTTCCCCTCGCCAAAATGACGTGTTAAGACGTCAGAGACTTGATAAGCATCTTTTGGTAAACCGCTGGCTTGAAAAATCTGAATCTGTTGGGTAATACCGTCAATAAAAACAACGGTGTCTTTTTCTGATTTTCCATGGACACTCAAGGCGTCGAAGCCGGCGAATTTCAAAAATGGCCCGAAGTGGCCGCCAACATTAGAGTCGACTACCGACCCAGTCAAAGGAGAAATAGCCGTCACAATGCTTTTGCCGGCGCCCGGACAAGTTGTCAATCCGCCCAAAGGACCAGGAGCGACGCAAATCGCGTTATCAGCCCCATCCCATTTTGTCCATTCGCTTACCAACCGCCAAAGAATGGAAAGGCAGAATCCTTTGCCGCCGGTAAAAATTTCTTTCATTTTCTCCGTAACTTCTCTAGATTCGATTTTTTTATCAAGCTGCCCGGCAGATATGTCGACATGCAGAGTTTGACCGGCATAACCACATTTAATCTCTGGCTTGAAATACCGCTTGCTCACGACTTCTTTTAGCTTTAGCACGCTTTTGCCCTCCTGTTTATCTCGCTTTATATCTTCTTTTCGACTGTTCTTTTCAATGAACTCAATAGTGACACTACCATAACACGCTGTGATAAAAAGTCAACTTCAGCACCGTATTTTAAAACCCCGCCTGTAAATAAGCGGGGTTATTCAAATTTTGGATTAACCGACCAATACTTTTTCCATGCGTTCAACGATATAATCAACATGCTCCGGCGTAATGATAAGCGGCGGAGAAATACGGATCGTATGTCCATGACTATCGTTGGCAAACAACCCCAGCTTCAGCAATTGCTGGCAATAGGAAAACGCGTTGCCGTCCTTGACCTCAACACCGATAAATAATCCTTTTCCACGCACTTCTTTGACGCGCTTGGAACGAGAAGCGATATCTTCGAACTTTTCTTTCAGAAGCGCGCCCATTAACGCGGCGTTTCCAACCAAACCCTCTTCTTCAAAAACCTCCAGGGCGGGAATGCCGGCCACACAGGCCAATGAATAACCGCCGTATGTCGAACCATCGCGCCCGGGCCAGAAAACCAAATCCATCAGGGCGCTGTTGCAGACAAAAGCGGAAACCGGTATCAAGCCGCCGGAAAGCGCCTTGCCGAGAATAATGCCATCCGGCACCACGCCCTCATGCTCAAAAGCGAACATTTTCCCGGTCCGGCCAAGACCAACCTGAATCTCGTCAAAGATCAGAAGTAAATCGTTTGCGTCGGCAATCTCCCGAAGTCCTTTCAAAAAACCAGGAGACGGAGGATACATACCCCCCTCCCCTTGCATCGGCTCAACGATAATGCCACAAACATCGGTGTTAAAGGGATCAAGGATTCTTTCTACGGCGTCCAAACTGCCAAATTCTACCTCGTTGATATAGGCATCGGTGCGAACACCGAAAAATTTCTTATAATTGGCATTGGTCGAAGCCGCAAGCGCTTCGTATGTCCGTCCATGAAAGTTATTGCGAAAAACGATAATGCGCTGGAGTCCGTCTGGAATGCCCTTTTGCATAGCGCCATAAGCGCGGCACATCTTGACCGCCGTTTCAAAAGATTCGACGCCGCCGTTTTTCTGCAATACTTTGTTGCCGCAATCGCCGAAACGGGACCCAAGTTGAGGAAGTATGGCAGCGATTTTCTTGCTAAACAACGCTCGCGCCCCACTGAAAACAACATTAGAAACCGCGCCGGCGTAATTGCCGTTAAGCGCATCAATTAAGGCCTTAACGATTTTTGGATGGTGATGCCCTTGATTAACCGCACTGTAACAGGCGAGGCAATCAAGCGTTTTTTCTCCATTGCTTCCGTAAAGCCAAACTCCTTTCCATTCGCGAGGGCAAAATTTCAGGTGGTTATAATGCGAAGCGGCATACTCTTGCTCCATATCGAAAATTTCCTGATCTGAAAGCCAACAAAATCCCATACGACTATTTTCTCTGCTCATCTTTGCCTCCGATATCATATTATTTTTTAAAAGGGCGCTATTCGTTCTGACACCGAAATATTTTTATTCTTATTACGCGTGATGTGAAATTCTTTCGCTCAACAAACCAATTTGTCATTGCGAAGAGCGAATGGAATGAGCGACGCGGCAATCTCTGAGATTGCTTCGTCACTCCGCTTACGCTTCATTTCTCTCAATGACACTTTGAGAATTTCACATCACGCGTCGTAAATTTACCTTTGAAGTGCACCACTCGGGTATA
>CAYYTW010000045.1:0-8128 GCA_964474765.1 uncultured Candidatus Saccharibacteria bacterium | reverse complement strand
GGCTTCGCCAATTATATTATACCCGAGTGGTGCACTTCAAAGGTAAATTTACGACTGTTTGTTTTTTGACAATCTAAAAAGGGTATTTGAGAAAAAGAGGAGGATGTGGAGGATGACCAAAAAGAACATTGTGATTCCTGATTCTGCGAAACGATTTCCCGATGGCGCCAATTATCGTCTCGAGGTCTCTGGTATCGAAACACCAGAGATTTTATTGGCGGTAATCGTTGAGGCAAAAAAACTCGGCATTCCTATTCATCGCGCGATCGCAACAGTGAATGGGTCAAAACATTGGAACAACCATGATCTTAAAGATTTGGCCAAGATCGCTGCGAAAACCCGTGTCGAAGTTATCATCTGCCCGGGGCATTTGGCCAGAGGGCTGATTGAAAATCCCAATAATTTGTTTAGTATGATGAATTATAAGAATGATGCGGAAATCGATGTTTATTGGACAGAGGTTCTGCGTTGTCTGCGTCTTGGTTTTCGCGGTTTCCTGGTTTGGCGAAAGAGTATGTTGGACTGCCTGGTGCAGGAGCGGACCGTCGGTCACATTCCGCGTGAAACAATTTTTAAGGTCTCAACCTTTGATAATAATTGTAATGCCATAGATTTCGCCCTCTGTAAAAAATTAGGCGCGGATACCATAAACAGCGCCAATGGTTTGAAAATAGACGAGCTGGCGAAAATCAGACAAGCCGTTGATACCGTTATGGATGTCCACATAACCTTTTGGCAGATGGCGCTGCAAAAACATCTGATTGGCAATGACCTTTATGCAACAATCCTTGCGGCCAATCCTTACAGCCGTGTGGCAGACGCTCCGGAAATCGCCAGGGTCTGCAGTCCGGTTTATTTCAAATTCGAAGCCGACAATCCTCGCCGGCGCGGAATTAGTGTTTATGATTTATCCAAGCCAGACTGGACGGAAGACGATCTGGTCGAACATAAACGGGAAGATGTCCGCACGACCGCCAAAGTCGTGGAAGAAATCAAGCAAAAATATCCCCACATCAAACTTTCTGACTGGGGCCCGGTTGACTTGCGGGTGCCGATAGTTTAAAGAAACACATCCGAGAACGTTTCTTTCTAACTAGAGAAACGTTCTCCCCATATTACCAAGACTAACTCCAAACATACGAGGTGAAAAAATGCCCAAGAAAAAGACAATTTTTGATTTTCTGAACATGAGGAATAAAGAAAAGATCACTTATCTGGTAACCTATGATTATCATTCGGCCCAGCGCGCCGAAGAAGCCGGAATCGAAATGATTCTGGTCGGCGACTCGGTCGGGATGAGTATTTATGGTTACAATGGAACCGTGCCAGTCACCATGGATCAGGTGGTGGACCATGCTGAAACAGTGCGCCGCGGCGCACCGAATGTATTCATTATCGGCGACATGCCGTTTGGTTCGTACCAGCTGACCGTCGAAGAGGCAGTGGCCAATGCCGTCCGCTTCCACAAAGAAGCGGGGGTTGACGCCATTAAGCTCGAGGGCGGCGTCAGGGTGGCAAAATACATCAAAGCCATCGTTGAAGCCGGAATGAATGTTATGGGTCACATTGGTTTGACCCCGCAAAGTTCCGGGCAACTTGGTGGATTCAAGGCTCAGGGTCAGACTGCCGAAAACGCCATAAAAGTTATCGAGGACGCTTTAGCCGTTGAAGCCGCCGGCGCGTTCGCCCTGCTGGTTGAAGCTGTTCCGCCCGAGGTGACAGAGATTATCGCGAAAAGGCTGAAAATCCCGGTTTTGAGTATCGGCGGCGGTCCCTACTGCGACGGTCAGCTTCTGCTGGATATTGATTTGCTCGGCCGCGGCACGATCTTTTCTCCGAAATTCGTCAAAGTCTTTGTGCCACAGGCGATAAAACAACTTCTTGCTGAAAATTCACTCATGAAATATCCTCCTGACTGCAGCGAACTCGATTTGGCAAAAATTACTCGCCGAGCTTTTGTTGAGTACGTTCGGGAAGTCAAAGAAGGCGCATTCCCCGATCCCGAAAAGCATTGTTACAAAATGTTTGAGGGCGAGCTGAAAAAGCTTGAGGAAAAATTAGCGAAAAAAGACGCGGAAAAATTCCGCGAAATCCTGTGATTTAAAAACATATCCGTTCCCCCCACTTGGGGAACGGATTTTTGTTGCTCTCCTTAGAGTCGGCGGTTTTCACGAATAGAAATGAACCTCCACCCAGCTGAGCTGGGCGGTTTCCTCGGTTTCGCCTTCGACGGTTCTTTCTATCCGCTTCATCCGTCCCGCTGAGCGGGACGGTTTTCACGAATAGAAATAAAATCCCCGCGTGTTTTAACATGCGAGTAATTTTTTGTTAAAGTTTTTTGATTTTTTTAATTTTCGCCGTGCAGACTTTGAATTCGGGAATTTTACAGACAGGATCCAATGCTGGGTTGGTCAAGAGATTCGCCGCCGCCTCTTTGAAGTGGGAAGAAATGAAAATCACTTCCCTTTTCGGACAATCAGAGACGCGAGCATTTATCTTGATTGAACCCCGCCTGGTGGAAACCGATACTAATTCCCCCTCTTTGATCTTCAACTTTTTAGCGTCTTTAGAATTAATCTCCACATAGTTTTTTGGAACGAACCTATGTAGAGCGTCAACCCTTCGCGTTTCATTTCCCGAATGATAATGAGATAGAGATGGTTTCAAAACTGTCATTCTGAGGGTGAAGCCCGAAGAATTTCTCAACTTGTTTGAGAAAAGGAGCTTAATTTCTTGCATTCGCAAGAGATTCTTCACTTCGTTCAGAATGACAAAATAGGGTTTTGTAACCATCTCAGAGTATATAATAATACGAATTACGCGAATTCAATGATCGTTCGCGTAATTCGCATAAAGTTTCGCCAATTTCGCATCATGTCTTACCAAAAGGAAAACGGCTTATTGCCCGGCGGATGTTGTTCCTTAATCAATCCCTTCAGTTCTTTTTCTGTGGTATTGGAATCGATCTCCCACGAAAAATAAACTACGGCTTGGCCGGCTATTCTTTGCGGGGATTGCATGACGGCGGCGCGAATATTCGGTGCCTGACCTATATAAAGCGTTTGCCGCGCCAAATCTGCCAAATAATAGAATCCCTCCGCCTCTGGCGCGGAATTGATATCTTCCCTAAAACGGTGCCACTGTTGCATAATTTATTTCGCAAATAATTTTATAATTATGGCCAAGGGCCATGCCGACCTTTAGTTTTTAATACCTACTCTTTTACAATTTTTCAATATTAGAGTTTAAGACAATCTTCTGATACGCATCACGCGCCCTTCCCTCCCTAATACCGAATCGCGCCAAATGAATAATGACCTTTTCAAGCTTCAGATAATTGCCAGAGTAGCCGGAAATATTCTCGTCCAAACCGACAAAAGAATAAATTTTTCGCCAAACGATCTGTCTGGCGCCGTATTTTTCAGCCGCTTTCATATTCACAATCCAAGCTTCGCCATTGATGCCGAATCGATAATACAACCAGATTTGAAGATGAACGCAAACGTCGCGGAATTCTTCTACTACCCCCCCTTCGTCAAATTTGAGTATCGCCCCAAATAGTTCGCAAAACTCAACTAAAACATCTTTGAAATAAAAGCGATTACCGCTGGAATATTGTTTAATATACTCTTCTGTTTTCATGTCGCTAATCCGATTTTTCCCAACTCAGCCGATTCCAAAACGATGTATTCTGCCCCACCTCTCATTAAACAACTCTCCATAACCTCGATACTGCCGATGGGTACATCCAACGAAATTTTCTGATCAATAACGGGCTCCTCCTCCGACAGACTTTTCCACTCCATTTGTCTGATTCGGGCTAGGGTTATGTGGGGCAGAAATTTTTTATCACCTCCGCCTTCATCGACAGAGTCGCCCAATTCATTCTCTTTCGAAAAAACAACTTTCTCTAATTTGCGTTTCAGGCGAGATAAGCGTTCATTCTTTTCGCCCTCGAGCCAAATTAAACGCGGCGGTTTACCGGGCGGACCAAGGCAGATGCGTGAAAATCGCAGACTGAAAGGATAATTTTCTTTCGCTACCCCCCGAACTTTTTGACAAATATCCAGCATCTCTTCGTCGGCGACATAACCGATAAAAACAATTGTCAGATGCAGACTATCTTTCTTGGTAAACCTGACGGGCAAATCAGCCCACTCGTTTCGGCAGGCTGCAAGTTTATTCTTCACATCTTCCGGCAAATTGATGGCAATAAAGATTCTTCTTTTCATGTTAATTGCGCTCGACAAAATAATACGCAAATTCGCCCTCAATCAATTTATAATTTTCGAAAACAAACACAATTGAATGTTACCATAAATATTGATAAGATTAAAATAACAGCTTTAAAATTTCTAATTTCTAATTTCTCATCCTACGGGCGACCACCCGAAGGGCGGTAATTCACCTAATAAAATGTCGAATAAAAAATATCTAAGTTAGCATTTTATTAGGAATTAGGTGAATTAGGTAATTAGGTGAATTTTTTTGTTTCTCGTTTCCGTCATTCCCGCCGCAAAAATTTCCCTTCCCGCTCCGCAGATTTTAACGTATTTCACCACCCACGAACTTCTGATGGGTAGTTTGGTTTTAATCCCGCTGCACAAGAAAACTGCAATCGGAGTGGTTGTTGAAACAAGGAATTTAAGCGACCAAAAAATGGCTTTGAGACGAGCGGATTTCGAATTAAGGGGCGTCGCGAAAATTCTTACTCCATTTCCCGCCCTCGATGAAAAACAACTACAACTGGCGCAATGGATTCACCAATATTATTGGTGCCCGCTGGGAGCAACGATTAAGATGATGCTGCCGGAAAAAATCCAGAACCAGAGGATATCCGCCCGAGGCGGATCTGACTTCGGTAAAAAAAGCCGGGATTATAACTTAAAAACTGAATCAAGAGATAAGACTAAACAAAAATTGATTCTTGTGCCGGAGATAAACTTGATTGATAAAATTGCCCGACAACACAGAGCTAATGACACAAGCTTGCTGCATAGCCAACTGACCGATAAACAATATTTCGAAAACTGGCTCAGGATAAAAAATAACGGAGCAAAAACTATCATCGGCACGCGAATCGCGTTATTCGCGCCCTTTGTGGATCTAAAAGAAATTATTGTTGAAGAAGAACACAGCCCCAGCTACAAGGCGCAGCAAACACCGCGCTTCCATGCCAGGGAAACAGTTCTTACTCTCGCTAAACTCTGGGGCGCAAAAATAATTTTCAAAAGCTCAACGCCATCGATAGAAACCGCCTGGCTGGCAAAAAATAAAAAAATCACTCTGCAGCTATCCGCCGCCAGCGACCGCCAATTAACAACGATAGTTGTGGACTTGCGTAACGAACTCAAAAAAGGAAATTTCTCCATTTTCAGCCGGGAACTCCAAGAAGAATTAAAAAACATCATCTCAAAGAAAAAGCAGGCAGTGCTTTTTATCAACCGCCGCGGCGTCTCAGGCGCTCTGCTTTGCCGGGAATGCGGATACATTTCCAAATGCAAAAATTGCGACGCGCCTCTAATCTACCACCTTCAACCCCCTCGCCTCATTTGCCACCACTGTGGCTATTCCGAAGAACCGCCCACACTCTGCCCTAATTGCCACGGAGCGAAAATCAAGTTTTTAAGCGCTGGCACCCAAAAAGCGGAGGCCGAATTTAAAAAGCTATTTCCAAACACCACAATATCAAGAATCGACAGCGATGTTGCCAAAGACGAAAAAATAGCCAGCGAGATTATCGAAAACTTCAATAATGGAAAAACACCGGTGCTCGTCGGCACGCAAATACTTTTTAGCGGCGCGTTAAAAAAAGTTCCACTGGCCGCCATGATTATCGCCGACACCCTCTTCCACCTTCCTGATTTCCGCTCAAACGAAAAAACTTTCCAAATAATCAACCAGCTTAAGGAATTAACTGAAAAAAAATTAATTGTTCAAACTTATTCCCCGCAAAACGGCGCCATCCGGACGGCAACCGAGGGAAACTACGAAATATTTTACGAAGAAGAGGTTAAAGACCGCCAGCTGCTTTCCTATCCCCCGTTTTCTCAACTCATTAAATTAACTTATAAACATAAAAATAATAAGCAAGCCGAACAGCAAGCGAAAATTTTGGCGGGAAAAATCAAACAGCAACTGTTAAACTTAAAACTTTCACCCCTTATCACTATCCTCGGCCCATCCCCGGCATTTATCCAAAAAATCAAAAATCAATACATCTGGCAGATTATTCTCAAATCGCGCGTAGACGATCTGAACACGCGCAATAAAATCCTTCAAATCATCCCGCCGGGTTGGATTATCGATGTTGACCCAATATCCTTGACAAATTAGCAGGTATTTGTTTCAATCTATTTAAAGCAAATAGGGAAGAGAGAAACATTGGAAAAATTGAAAATTTCCGAAAAGAACCTTAAAAAACTATCAAATCTTATCGCGTGTGAAATGGGGTCCTACAAATATGCAGATTACGACTACCCCGATAATGTCATATTAAACAACAAGTATGTCCCCAAAATAAAAAAACTACTAGAAGAATGCGGTGTCTATAGCGACGATCTTTTCAAAAAAATATACGACGTGATACTACGATGGTTGGCCCAGCATGACACCGTAAATGATTATCGTTCACTAGTACAATATTTAATTTGGTGGGTTGATGAATTGAAAGATAAGATAGTGGAAGACTAACGATCGATAGGGACGACAACTGCTATAATCATAATGCCGCATTAAGTGGCATTTTTGTTTTTTCAATTTATTCAATCAGGACCTACATTCATGACTCTGACTAATCTATAACTATACAAAATCCAAAATCAGCTTCCAAATAACAAAAACACCCGAAATACCGGGTGTTTTTGTTAAAAATATTTTTTGTTCTTCTTATCAGTCAGACAGTCCTCGTTTCAACTTGCCCAGAATTTCCGAGGCCATCTCTTTGCCGCCTAATCCGAACGCCACGCCGCCGGCAATGGCGATCATCGCCACAAAGCCGGTGACTAAAGTCTGAATTAAGCCGGGCGCGACGCCTAACTGTACCAAAGCGGCTAAAAGACCAAAAAGCAAAATTGACCATTTGGTTAAAGAAGCTGAAAGATTCACCGCTTTGATGTTGGTTGCCGAAGTGCTGACTAAAATTATCTTGTGCAAAACATGCGCCGCCCAAACCGCCACCAGGATAATCAAAACTGCGACGATTACGTTGGGAATATAATAAAGTATCGTGGTTAAGAAGGTAGTTACTCTGTCCAGCTCGAGAATGTCGGTGGCGGCCATCAAAAAGACGATCATAATAAACCACTTTACCAAAGTTCCCAGCCATTGTCCGGTATTGATTTTAAATCCTGCTTTCTCTAACTCCCGGCCGGCGCCCATTTTCTCCAAAAGTGAATCAACCCGCAAAACTTTCAATATCTGATCCACTAATTTTTCAAGGCCGATAGCAATCGCCCAACCGATCAAAAAAACGATAAGCGCACCCAAAAGCTTGGGCAAAAAACCGATAACGCCTCCCCAGAGAACCTGGAAAGACTGAACCGTGACATCAGCCCAAGTTTGTATTACGAACATCATCATTTTATTTCACCCCCTCTCTTCCCCGTCAGGCGGGGCTTGTGCTCCCGCTAGCAGGATCATTGTATTTCTTTGGTTACCCATAGCCTTAGCTAATCTCCCCTTTCTTTATTATATCATCCCCACCCCGTCTCGCAACGCATTCAAACGCGTAACTGTGGATAACTAATTTTGCGCGGCAAAAAACGGCTGCCACCGGGCTTGATATCGATTGCTACTGGAATAAAAGAGTGGATGATGTCGATCTCCAATCTTGTTACACCATAACTTTGGCTGGGTATCCGTTTGATGGGTATGTCTTCAGCAAGCATACTTGAAAGAATGATGATTGCCGAATTGGATATGACGATTTACTGCCTCAAAAAGTTTTTGCGGCCTAATTAGTTTTGCCTCCTTAGAATCTCTTTTCTTGATTTCAACATTTCCTTTTTCGATCGTTTTTTCGCTTACAATTACTCGTCGGGGAAATATTGATATTTTTTAATCATTTTAAAGCTAAAGATGCTCAATAATATAACTCGCGTCGTTTATTAGTAATTCCGAAGCCTGT
>CAYYTW010000044.1:0-8349 GCA_964474765.1 uncultured Candidatus Saccharibacteria bacterium | reverse complement strand
AGGCGCGGCGAGCAAACCTCTGCTTCCCCCCACAAAAAATCAGGAAGTCCAGTTTTGCGCCCCCAGAAGGAATTGAACCTTCATCTTGAGCTTCGGAGGCTCACACTCTATCCGTTGAGCTATGGGGACAAAGATGGGAGGGCAAGTTGAGCTACAAGGACAAATAGTGCGGGGGTCCGTTGAGTTATGGGGACAAATAAAATATCCGCCGGAAACAGAAAGCTTATGCCAATTTTACTTCCCTGGCGGAAATATTGCCCTTTGGGCGGAATATGACACTTTTTATCAACATTCGCAATCTTCTGATGTCTCGCTACTCTCTTTTTATTCCCGGACTTCGTGGAATTCTTTTTCCAAATCAATCTTCCTTAAAAAATAGAGGATGATAATCCCCAAAAAAGACGTGAAAATCGCGGCTGGATACATTTTAAATCCTACCGCCGTGCCAATGGCCGCCACCACCCAGAGCCCCGCGGCCGTGGTAATACCGCGGGCGCGCAAGCCCTGATGGATTATGATGCCGGCCCCGATAAAGCCGATTCCCGTAACGATCTGTGCCGGAATGCGCGTCGGATCGGCCCCCGCCCCTTCTCCCAATTGAATGACTAATTCGCGTCCAATGATCGTAAAAAGGGTGGAGCCCAAAGCCACTAACGCATAAGTCCGCGCCCCGGCTACTTTACCGGCAAAATCACGTTCTAACCCGACAAGGCCGCCTAAAAACGCTCCTAAAAGCAAATCTGTTAGAACAGATAATTGAAAAATCACGTTGATATAATGCCAAACGGCAAACGAGCGATACAAAATATCGTCCGCATGACTAAAGATCATTTTTGTCGCCTCGCATTGTAATTAAATAATGTCGGATTATATTTATAAAGCCTGCTTTATAAAGCTCATTTTATGGGCTAAGGCTTCGCCTTTATGGGCTAAGGCTTCGCCTTATAAACCAAATCCCCCGACTTAGCTTTCCCGGCCATCTTTATTCCCACCGCCTGGCCAGCGCCAGCTTTTCCCACGGACTCATGTTCTATCTGCATAGAATCTATTGTTTGCTCAAAATCGCTCGCTTTTCCCCGAACATGGATTTTATCGCCAACCGCCAAATCTTTTTCTAAATCAACGATGCCAACGCCGATATTGGGATAATAATGGCTAATTTTTCCGATAAAATTTTCTTCTGACACTTTTATCACCCCCTTACGCAGAAGTATCAAGTATAACGTATGAAGTATTACGCGGTTTTTTTCGTTGTTTCATACATAATACATGATACTTGACACATGATTTATTCGCCTTTTTGTTTTGCCGGCGGCGGGAAAACAACTTTTTCCTTTTGCACCAATTCTAACACTTTTTCAACCAATTTCTTCGGATCCGTGTCATAAACTATCTTCCTAAAAGGCCGGTGGCTTTTCTTTATAATATCCCGCACCATATCGGCCGTTCCGCCGGTCCCAATCAAGACGCCCAACGGCTTGCCGTCTTCAAAAGCGATAGTGAATTCATTTAGGGTTCCCATTCGACCACAGACGAAAATCGCAGCGTCAGCCGCTCGAGTCAAAAGAAGATTTCGACCAGAATATCCAAAACCGGTATAAACAATAATATCAAAATAATCAACCGGCATTCTGTATTTCCTAATGTGATCTTTCTCCGAGGCCGCTGGCGAAAACCCGATAGAAATTCCGCCCTCCTCCTTGGCGCCGATGGCCGCCCAATAAGGAGTTCCGGAGGTGGCGCCGGTCACCAAGACGCCGTTGTGTCGGACAATCTCTCTTCCTAATTCTTTGCCTTTTTCCAGCGAATCCTTGGCGCAATGGCTCGTTTCTGACGCTCCGGAAACGCAAATTTTATATTTTAAATAAGATGAAGACAGTTTTTGCATAAATTTAAAATGCTTGATATTTTAAAATGAAATGAAGATAATTTTTGCACTGGGAATCCGCGAAATTACCTGCCCGCAATGCTACGCATAGCGTTACGGGCGGGCGAATTAGTACGAATCTACGAAACTTTTTTCGAATATTCGTAGTTTTTCAGTACTTTCGTAGATATAATTAACCCTACAACTCCACGCTTTGTCCCGCCTCCGGCACCACCGCCTCAATGCCCAAATCATCTTTGATTCTCTGCGCTAAAACCCTTGCCGGCTTCTCTTCTCCCTGAACAACAAAAACTTTTTTTAAACTATACTTTAACCGATTAACCCATTGAAACAGCTGTTCGGAATCGGCATGGCCGGAATAAGAAGCAATTTGTTTTATTTTCGCCCGGACCGGTATTTTTTGATCTAAAATTTCCACTTCTTTCGCTCCTTCAACGATCCGCCTGCCCAAAGTTCCTTTGGCTTGATAAGTAACGATTAAAAGGATGTTATTGGGGTCGGATAAATAAAATGCCTCGTGATGCACAATCCGCCCCCCCTGGCTCATGCCGGAACCGGCAATAATAATTTTGGGCGGAGGCACCCGATTGATTTTTTTGGACTGCGCGATTGTCGGCGTCATCTCCAAGCCTGGAAATTTAAATACATCGTCCCCCTCTCCCACCAAAGACGAGGCTTCAGCGTCATAATATTGAGAGTATTTTTTATATACTTGGGTGATTTTGACGGCCAAAGGACTGTCTAAAAAGATAGGTATTCGGGGAATTTTATGGTGCTCGATTAAATTATTAAAATGATAAAGAATTTGCTGGGTTCGCTCTAGGGCGAAACTGGGAATCATCAAAACGCCCCTTTTGGCGGCAATTTCCTCGGCCGCATTCTCAATTAAACGCTGACAATGTTCTGGCGATTCGTGCCTCCTGTCGCCATAGGCAGACTCAATAAGCAAATAGTTGGCATCGGAAATAGTCGCCGGTGGCCGCAAAAACGGCACCGGGTCATTGCCTAAATCGCCGGAAAAAACGATTTTTTTTATTCCCGCCCCAGCCTCCACCATTAACTCGATAATTGCCGATCCCAAAACGTGTCCGGCATCCCTGAAACAAACTTCTATCCCCCTGGCTATTTTGAGGGGCTCTTCGTATTCAACCCGATGAAAATGGCCCATTGTTTCCTCCACCTCGCTGTGAAGAAAAAGAGGGATAAGATCGGCCTTGTTCGCTTTTTCTTCCAAGACCTTCTCGGTATCCTCAAGCATCAACCGGGCAAAGTCGATTGTCGGACCAGTGGCAAAAATTTTTCCCCGGAAACCGTCTTTGAGCAACTTAGGCAAACGGCCGATATGATCCAGATGAGCATGAGTAACCAAAACAGAATCAATCGTTTTCGGGTTGTAGGAAAATGGCTCGTAATTTTTGGCTTCTTGCTCAGGCGACCCTTGGAATAAACCGCAGTCAACCAAGATCTTCTTGCCGTGAGCCTCCAGAAGATAATTTGAGCCGGTCACCGTTTTAGCGCCGCCGTAAAAATGCAGTTTCATATCAATCTACGAAATTACAAATGGTTACGAAAATACGAAAATTTTATTTTAACCCCTCTTTTCTTCCTTTTATTATTAAGAAAAAACTGAAGGAATATCTTCGTGTATTCGTATCTTTTTGTATCTCATAGCTACATTCTATCACTTCCCATTTTTTTTATAAAGACATCTTTTTTTTCTTATTTCAAAACTTTCCACTTTTTTAATGTTTTTGTATCTAAAAACACTTGGCGTCCGGTAAGCCGTTTTCCCGCGATGAGCTTTTTGTGTAGAATACTTTTTCATTACTAATTGCCTTCTTATTGCTTCAAGTCTTAATACCGCGCCCGTTAGGGCGGGACGCCGAGTGCAGCGAGGCGAAGCAAGAAGATACTCCGGCCGTAAGGCCGGGGAGCTTCATTATATCACTATCATGCCTTTTTTATAAACCCTTCTTCAATAATTTTCTTAATTTTATAGCCGCGGCAATGCTTCAGAACGCCTATATAAGATTGCAAGCTTTGGCTGAAAGACTTCTTAGAGATCGCGCTACTTTGCAAATCATGATATTTCTTTTCAATTTTCCGTAGCATCCTTCTTCTTGTTTTAGTCCGCAGCACCCTGTAATACGGAAAGACAACATAGCCAAGGAAATCAATTCCCTGATGATATTTTCTGATGATTATTTTATCGGGATGTAAAAATAATTTTAACTGCTTTTCTAAAAAGTCGCCGATTGGCTTAACAAATGTTTTGAGATATTCTTTATGGTCTCCTAAAATTATGAAATCATCACAATAGCGCAGGTAATACTTTATTTTTAGTTTATGATTGATGAATCGATCCAATTCGTTAAGATAAATATTGGCAAATAATTGGCTGGTAACATTACCAAGAGGTAACCCCTTACCGATATTATTTTCAAAGCTTCCCATAATTTTCTCGATAAGCCAAAGCGCGTTTTCGTCTGCGATATCTTTTTTGATGAGCACAATTAAAATATCTTGATCAACCGAATCAAAGAACTTTTTGATATCGCATTTAAGAACAAAAATATTTTGTCTGTTGTTCTGGCTCAATTTGCGACAGAATTTTTCCATTCTATTAACCGCCCTGTGAGTTCCTTTTCTGATGCGGCAAGAATAAGAATCGAAAATAAAACCTTTATCAAAAATTGGATACAAAATCCTGAAAACCGCGTGGTGCAGGACTCTATCACGAACGCAGGCCTTATGGATATGCCTTAATTTTGGATCAGAAACGTAAAATGAGGTATAATTGGAATGTTGGTAGGATTTACTTCTTAATTCTTGATGAAGCTGAAATAAATTGTCTTCTAGATTAAATTCAAATTCCTGCACATTTTTTTTACTTCTTTTCCCACGCCTAAACTCTTTCCATGCCAAAAATAGATTCTCCAAAGAAATAATCTCCTCAAAAATATTATCATGGCAAATTTTTCTTCTAACAATGCCCCCCCCCCGACTGGCTCAATAAATTTGATGTTCCGCTGGTACATAAGATTTGTGAATTTTATAAAAAAGTTTATTCGTTGTCGCAAAAAATTTCCAAAAAAGACCGCTTCGGGATATATCTGAAAATGGAAAGTTTGTGTTTAGAGACGATCGATTTATCCCTTGATGCCGCGCTGGAATCAAAATTTAAAAAACTACCATTCTTGAATGCGGCACGAATAAAAATTGAAATATTGAAAAGACTTTTCCGCATTGCCCACGAGATGGAAATTATAAACAGAAAAATATATATAAACCTTGAATCTGACTTGCAAGAAATTTCTAGGATGGCAAATGGCTGGATAAAATATCTGAATAATTGAAGAAATCCCGCTCACGCGGGATTTCTTTTAAGAAACTTCTTCGCGGGAACGCAGGTTGTCGTGGGCGTTGCCGGAATTGTACCAGTTGACGTTCAACTTGTCGTCGTTCCAGTTCACGTTCGGCACGTTGCCATCGGAATAGCGCGAACCAGTTTCTTTGCCCGGCTTCGTCTATTTCACCGATAGTCTTTTTTAAAGATTATCTGCGTTTCGCCGACAACACAGCCGGATTTATTTTTGAAGCATTCCGTTTTAGCGGAAATCTTCACCAAAGCTGGACAAGCAGTTTCCTATTATCTGGCAAACTGCTACTCCAACGTACGTCGAAGCCAGTTGTATTAGCCAGCTTCATTTTATAAAAATTTTTGAAAAAGGAAAGGGCCTATTCTTGATTCGAACAGGCCTTCGTTGTTCTTTTTTAAGGATTAAAGAAAAAAGTTACAAGGTTTAGGAAACTGCTTCGCGGGAACGCAGGGGGGCGTGGGCGCGGCCGGAAGGGCACCAGTAGACGCGCAACTCGGCGTCGCGCCAGTGCACGCGCGGCACGCTGCCATCGGAATAGCGCGAACCAGTGCAAAGCGTAATATTCTGGAAATCCAAGTGCTTTTTGGTTTTCCAAAAGTAATACAGCTCTAGAACGAGGCGTTCTTCAAGAGTGACTCCCTGGTGGTTTCGCGCTTTCAGGTCATTCGCAGAGAGGTTTTTGAATTCCTCGTCCGCTTCAACCCGGGATCTCACCCAAACGGCATAGTGACCACCCTTGGCAGTCCGATCGGAATGGACGATTTTATCAAAATTGTCGTCTGTCCATTTCCACACGCCGAACTGCTCGCGGCATTTGTCAAAAAGTCGCTGGGGCGTCATGCCCTCAGCGAGAATGATCAGACACCAATCCTTGGTTGAACCGGGCCGCTCGGGAATACAAACGGTCGAAAAGTCAAAATTCTGGCCGAAGATCTTTTTATAAAACTTCTGCCACGATCTTTTTTCTTTTCGAAACGAATCAAGCGCGTCCGCCGCAAGAAAAACCGGCTCTTCCTTGCGCAAAAATCTTTCGAGGGAGCTTTCCCAAAACTCCCTGTCTGGCCCTATCAGCCGTTCCTCCACCTCGTTAAGCAGTCTGCGGTTCTTTTGCAAAGTGCTTCTGCTGAGCATGTTTTCCATGGTCAGCACCTCCTAAATTTGATAGAAGCCCCTCATGAGGCCTATTTTATATATAACACATTTTTCATAATTTTGCAAGCTGTGGGCAATTTTTCAATAGACTAATTTTTCAACAATCAACTGTTTATAAGTCGCAACTTGGAGACTTCAATGAAAATTGTAAATTGAGACTTGAAAGTTTGTACTGTCATTCTCCCTTAATCACCGCCAGCGGCACGAGACGAGCGACTTTTTTAGACAAGCCGGCCCGATGGACAACCTCAACAACACTATCTATATTTTTATAAGCCAGAGGCGCTTCTTCAGCAATGCCGCGACGAGAATAGCACTTTACAATTATTCCTTTCTTCTGTAACTCCCGGATTACTTCCTCGCCGGACACGGTTCTCATGGCCTGGTGCCGCGACATAGTCCGGCCGGCGCCGTGGCAAGTGGAATAAAAACTTTGTTCTGCCTCCGCTGCGCCGCGCAACACATAGGAAGCCGTACCCATAGAGCCGGGGATCAAAACCGGCTGGCCAATGTTTCTGTATTTTTCCGGCACCTCGGGATGGCCAAGCGGGAAAGCACGGGTGGCGCCCTTTCGATGAACAGCCAGCTTAACCACAGTCGACCGACTGTCGCTTACCGCCCTTTTCCCGTCAAAGCCATCATCTTTGCCGTAATCCTTAATCGGTAGTCGGTAGTCTTCAGTCTTTATAATATTATGCGCCACGTCATAAACAACTTTGAATCCTGAGCCTGTCGAAGAACCCAACACGTTTTTCCAGGCCTGACGCACAAAATGGGCAATTGTCTGCCTGTTGGCCCAGGCATAATTGGCCGAGGCGGCCATAGCCGCAAAATATCGCTGACCTTCGGGCGAACCAAAAGGAACGCAGGCAAATTCCTGGTCCGGCACTCGTATTCTATTTCGCGCGAAACGCGAATCAGGTTTCTGCGAGTCCCCCGCAGTATTGCGAGGGACGAACAGGTTCTTATACTTCTGCATCATCAACGGCAGAAATTCTCTGATATAATCAGTTGCCACCTGATGCCCCAAGCCGCGCGAACCGCAATGAATCATTATTACAACCTGCTTCTCAAACAGACCAAAAGCCTCGGATGCCTTTTCGTCGAAAATCTCGTCCACTTTTTGAATTTCCAAAAAATGATTGCCGCTGCCGAGCGTTCCCACCTGATCGCGACCTCTTTGTTTGGCCGCGCCAGAAACTGCCGACGCGTCAGCCCAATCCAGCCTTCCGCCAGATTCGCAATTCTCAACATCTTCTTTTTCACCGTAACCCTGTTCCACCACCTGGCGCGCTCCGCTTTCTAAAATTTTATCCAAACTTGATATCCCAAGTTTTACTCGCCGACCCCTCCCCAAGCCGGACGGAACTTCTTTTTGTATTTCTCCGGCCAGTTTTTCCAAATGCGGACGAATTTCATTTTCCGTCTGTTCGGACCGCAAAAGTTTCATTCCACAGTTTATATCATAGCCGCACATACCAGGCGAAATAATTCCGTCTTCTGCGCTGATGGCGGCCACGCCGCCGATGGGGGAAGCATACCCCTCGTGAATATCGGGCATAGCCAAACCGTATTTCACAATCCCGGGCAAAGCGCATAAATTGACCAATTGCTCCAAAGACCTATCCTTTAAAACATCTTCAAGCATTTTTTCGCTCGTATAAAACCGAGCCGGCACGCGCATGTCAGCCCGAAATGATTTAGGTATTTCCCACAGATAATCGTTGATTTTAATTAAGTCTTTTTTGGTCATTGAAGCAATCACTAGTCACGCCCATCCGCAGCCTTGCCTTGCTCATCCGAAGCGTTTCGCGAAGGAGAAGCATAGGAGGGTTGGAGAGGATTATACTTCATTTTACCCTCAAGTGCAACACTTTGTATAATGCCACCCTATTCTGGACTCTTGAGGTATTTTAAAATTTGGCATGC
>CAYYTW010000043.1:0-8393 GCA_964474765.1 uncultured Candidatus Saccharibacteria bacterium | reverse complement strand
CCAAATTTTAAAATACCTCAAGAGTCCAGAATAGGGTGGCATTATACATGCTCTTGACAAATAATTTTACATCGCCTATACTAAGATTGTGCTTTCAAAATTTATACAACAATTGCGAAAAAAGAATAATCTGACGCAGGGGTTTTTGGCGTCCGAGCTTGGTATTTCCCGCCCGACCTATGTGCAAATTGAGCAAGGAGAGCGGGATTTGACTATTACCGAAGCCAAAAAGCTGGCGGCTATTTTTGGTATTCCTATCAAGGATTTTTTAGAAAATAAAGATTCTTCTATAATCACAAAAATTGAAAAAGACGGGAATAAATCAAAACCGCGCAAACAGGAAATAAGAATCAATATCCCGCAGAAAAACTTAAAAAAGTTTAAGGAGGTTTTTCTTTATGTTTTGTCGAAGGTTGGCAATAAGCCCAATATCGGGGAAAGCGTTTTAAACAAATTATTTTATTTTATTGACTTTGATTATTACGAAAAATACGAAGAACAGTTAATTGGCGCTACTTACATTAAAAATCATTATGGACCAACGCCTTGCGAATTTAAAAAAATTGTTGACGAAATGAAAAAAAACAGAGAAATTGAAGAAATTAAAAGCAAGTATTTTAAATTTGACCAGAAAAAGTATCTTCCATTAAGAAAACCAGATCTTGACATCCTTTCCGCGAGAGAAATTGAACACATTAATGGGGTGCTCAATCATCTTTCTGATAAAAGCGCGAGCGAAATTCGCGATTATTCTCACGAGGATATTCCGTTTAAGGTTCATAAAGACGGCGAGGAGATCGATTATGAAACCGTTTTCTACCGCGACGAAAAATATTCGGTAAGAAGTTATGACGATAAGCTTTAATGAACTGCCAGAATTTTCAAAAGAATATAAGCGCTATCTTAAAAAATATAGAACATTAGATAGCGACTTTTTAAATTTTAAAAAAATTATTTTATCTATACCGTGTGGAGTTGGCAAACATTTTAATATAATCACTATTTCAAATGATATTAAAATTATTAAAGCGCGATTATTTTGTCGTTATTTGAAGGGCGCTTCTTTGAGAGTGGTTTACGCTTTTCATTGTCAAAATTGTAAGATTGACTTTATTGAGATGTATTTTAAAGGCGATAAAGAAAACGAAGATCGCGAAAGGATTAAGGAATATCTAAAGAATTTGTAGGCGGTTCTGGCCATGTCTCTCTAAACCAACGGCTCACCAGACTCGTTTAGACGGCTCATTTATACCATTTGAGCCGTTGCCCCCCGATTATTCTTAAGAATTTGGAATACGAAAGCGCCCGCTATGGCGGGTTTTTGTTGACCCAAAAAGCGAAAACGAGTATATTTACTATAGCTACGAAATACAAAAAAGTACGAATATACGAAATTTTTTGTCCACATTCGTATATTCGTATGTAATTCGTATTTCGTAGTAGGTTATGAATTTTCAGGACATCATTCTAAAACTCGATGAATTTTGGGGGAAACGGGGCTGCGTCATCCAGCAGCCCTACGATTTAGAAGTGGGAGCCGGGACCTCCAATCCGGCGACTTTTTTGCGCGTCCTAGGTCCGGAGCCGTATAACGTTGCTTACGTTGAGCCGTCCCGCCGGCCGACCGATGGGCGATACGGCAAGAACCCGAATCGCCTGCAGCATTATTATCAATACCAGGTTATTTTAAAACCGTCGCCGGACAATATTCAGCAGATTTACCTTGATAGCTTGGCGGCTTTGGGTCTAGATTTGAAGAAGCATGATATCCGTTTTGTCGAAGACGACTGGGAATCGCCGACTTTGGGTGCCTGGGGTTTGGGCTGGGAAATCTGGCTGGACGGAATGGAAATAACACAGTTCACTTATTTTCAGCAGGCGGGGGGAGTTGATGTTAAGCCGGTTTCCGGCGAAATAACCTATGGCTTGGAAAGAATCGCGATGTATCTTCAGGAAAAAGACAGCGTTTATGATTTGGACTGGAATGACGAAATAAAATACGGAGATATACATCACAAAGGCGAGGAAGAGTGGTCTGTTTATAATTTTGAAGAAGTTGACGCCGAGATGTTGTTTAAACTGTTCGAGATGCACGAAAAAGAAGGCTTACGGCTGATAAAAAAAGATTTAGTTTTGCCGGCTTACGACCAATGCCTGAAGTGTTCACACTTTTTTAATTTATTGAACGCGCGCGGAGTAATCAGCGTGACGGAAAGACAGCGATACATGGGGCGGGTCAGGAATCTGGCCAAGGGCGTGGCGGCGGCTTATGTGGCGCAAAGAGAGCAGATGGGATTTCCGTTGGTGGGGAAAGTTAAAGCGTTGAAATGACGGTTTCGTTGTTGTCATTCTGAGCGTAGCGAAGAATCTCATAAAAAGCGCATATGCAAAAACAATATTTTGTTTACATAGCAACCAATAAATGGAATACCACGCTTTATACCGGCATCACCAACAATTTATATGGCAGGATGTATCAACATAAGAATAAGCTGATTGAAGGTTTTACTAAGCGATATAACATTAATAAACCGGTTTATTACGAATTATTCAGTAATATACAAGAGGCTATTTTAGCAGAAAAAAGAATTAAAGGATGGACCAGAAAGAAGAAAGTAGAGCTTATCAAAAGTAAAAATCCTGAATTCAGAGACTTATTAGAAGAATAGTGCTGATGAGATCCTTCACTGCGTTCAGGATGACAAAACATTTCATGTCCAAAGAACTATTATTCGAAATCGGAACTGAAGAAATACCAGCCGGATATATTGGGCCGGCGTTGAGTCAGATCAAGGAGATGGCGCAGAAATACCTGACTGATGCCGGCTTTACTTTTTCCAAGATTCAGACCCTCGGCACGCCAAGGAGAATGGTTTTAGTGGTTGAGAATTTGGAAATGTCAGGAAAAAGCCAAGGAGCTGAACTCCTTTTGAGGAGTTCAGCTCCTCAAGCGATCGTTGAATTAAAAAAGATTCTGCCGAAAATTATCTCGGGAATTTCTTTTTCGAAATCAATGCGTTGGGGCGACGGCAGTTTGCGTTTTGCCCGTCCCATTCGTTGGCTAACCGCGGTCTACAGCGAGGAAGTAATTGATTTTGAAATAGACGGATTATCCGCCCAGGGCGGATCCGCCTCTGGTGGGAAATCCGGCGATTTTTCTTACGGACATAGATTTTTAAGCCCCGCCCGCATTGCTACGCCAGTCCAATCGCCCGATTTGTCCGAACGGAAAACGTTGCCCGCGGACGGTGACCAAGAGGGCGAGCAAGGCGTTGCAGGCGGGCCGGACCAATTTGTCGTCAAAAATTTCGAGCAATATCAGCGGGAGCTAAAAAATCGATTTGTAATTCTTGACCAAAAAGAAAGAAAAAATTTGATTAAAGGCGAAATAGAGGCGGCAGCCGTCAAGGTTGACGGGAAGGTTTTGCCGGACGAAAAATTATTGGAAACAGTAACCTGGTTGGTAGAGTATCCAGCGGTTCTTCTGGGCTCATTTAAAAAAGAATTTCTTCTTTTGCCGAAAGAGGTTTTGATAATCGCCATGCGTCAACACCAGAAATATTTCAGCCTTGTAAACGACAGAGGAAATCTTATTCCTTATTTTGTAACGATTTCCAACACGAAAGTTGATGAACCGGAAATTATCATCAAGGGCAACGAGAAGGTCTTGGCCGCCCGACTGAACGACGCCCAGTTTCTTTTTGAGGCGGACAAAAAGGTTGCTTTGGCGAAGCGTGTTGATAGCCTGAAAAAAGTTACTTTTCAGGAAAAATTAGGGTCGATGCACGAAAAGGCGCAGCGCTTGGTGAGATTGTCAGAATTCATTGCCCCTGTCGTTGATTCAAAAGCCAGGAGTAATGCCGCCCGCGCCGCGCTATTGGCTAAGACTGATTTGATTACTGAAATGGTTGGCGAATTTCCGGAGCTTCAGGGTATTATGGGCAGTTATTACGCCAAGCTTTCGGGTGAAAAAGAAACGGTTGCCTTGGCGATTGCCGAACAATATCTGCCTCGTTTTTCCGGCGACAGCCTGCCGATAACCAAAGAGGGTGCGATTGTCAGCATTGCCGATAAAATTGATAGTCTGGTTGGTTATTTCAGCCTCGGCCTCATACCGACGGCAACGGAAGATCCTTACGCGCTAAGGCGGCAGGCCCTGGGAGTTTTACAGATTATTTGGCAGACGGAATTTTCTGTTTCCCTGAAGGATTTAATAGACAAGGCCGCGGCACTTTACAAAAAGTCTGATAAAGAGAAAAAGAAAATCGATAAAGAGCTGATGGAATTTTTAGGCGGCCGTTTGGAAAATTTTCTGGAATCGAAGAAAATCAGCAAACCGGTTATTAGCGCGGTCCTGTCGTCGAACGGATGGTTTGATGATTTGTCCTCGTTTAGAAAACGGGTTGAGGCCTTGGAAAAAGCGCGAGCGAAATCGGAATTCGAACTTCTTAAATCAGCTATGAAGCGAGTCAATAATATCTTGAGCAAAAAAGTTTCAAAAAAGACGGTTAGCCCTAAATTTCTACAAGAGCCGGCGGAAAAAGATTTGTATAAGATGATAATGGAAACGCAAAAGGTTTTTGAGAAAAAAATCAAACAGCGCGATTTCGAGGAAGCCCTCAACGCCCTGATGGTGATGGCGCCGTTCATTCATAAATTTTTCGATAAGGTTTTAGTGATGGCGAAGAATAAAAAAGTAAAAGAAAACAGAATTATTTTATTGGGCGCCATCCGATTAATGGCAAATGAAATCGCCGATTTCTCAAAGCTAGTCTGACTACCGCTGACCGACTACCGACTACTGCGAAAAGCTGTAGTCTGTAAGCCGTAGTCTGTGGGCAAAACGTGGCATGACGATCAAAGAAATCTACAATCTGGCTATAAAAATGGGGATTGAGTCTGACTTGCGCGGGAAGGATTTTGTTTTGAAGCAATTAAAGAAAGAAAAAGAGAGTTATCAAAAGTTGCCTCGCGAGAAAAAAGAGGAATATGATGAAGAGAGATTATTTAATCCCTATTCCGATTCGCGCATTCTTTACGGCGACCCGAATAAAAAAATAAAAAGGATGATGGCGGGAGTTGAAATTGAGCCGGCCGAATTGATGATCGCGAAATATCTTAGCGATTCCGGCCAGAATATTGACTTGGTGATGTCGCATCATCCGCTTGGCCACGCATTGGCTGATTTATCGGACGTAATGCACCTTCAGGCCGAGGTTTGGCATCAACATGGCATTCCGATAAATATCGCCGAATCAGTCATGCGCCCGCGGATATCGGAAATTTTTAGAATGGTGCCGTCAGCCGCCAATTTCGACCGATCTGTTCACGCCGCTGAATTGCTAGAGTTACCCCTAATTTGTCTGCATACGCCGCTGGATAATTTAGTGGCGAAATTTTTGGATCAAAAAATTAAAAAAGACCAGCCGGAAACAGTTGACGAGGTCCTCAACTCTTTAAAAGAGGTTTTGGAATATAAAGAAGCTTGTAAATACAAGGCTGGGCCGAGGATTTTCGTCGGCCACAAAGAGGCGCGCGCCGGCAAAATCGCCCTGACCGAGATAACCGGCGGCACCAACGGCGCGAAAGAAATGTATGAATATGCTTCGAAAGCCGGCATCGGCACGATCGTCGGCATGCACATGCGCGAGGAGTGGCGCAAGGAAGCTGAGGCGCATCATGTCAATGTTATTATCTGCGGCGATACCCAGTCCGATTCCATCGGCATAAATTTATTTTTAGACGAACTCGAAAAACGCGGGATAGAAATTGTTCCGTGCAGCGGGCTGATTAGGATATCGAGGACAAAAAAGAAATAAGTAATCTTTCAACGGGCGGGAGCGCCCGAAAACCGCGCGTTGAAACACTGCAATGAATATGGTATCGTGAAAGAAATGAGCCGCATAATATTTGCGGAAAAGTAATTAGGATTAAAAGGTTTAAGAAATGACACCATAGTGTCATCCCGAGGCACAAAGTGCCGAGGGATCCCCTGGCATTACAGCGGGATTACTTCGTCGCTTCGCTCCTCGCAATGACATTTTAAGGAAATGGCCATTATAAAAATAAGAGAACTCATCGGTTCTTCGGGAAAAAGCTTTGAAGACGCTCTGAAAAATATCGTTGAGCACGAAGTCAAAAAGGGCAAAAACATCACTGGCGCGAAAATTATCGCCCAAAGCGTGTCGGTGGAAGACAAAAAAATCAAAGAGTATAAAGTCAATGCAAACGTGGCATATAAGTGGGAGGAGGAAGGATAAAAACGTCGCAAATCGGTATTATTCACCAAGCTACAGCACACAGCACACAGGGTGCAGCACACCGGGTTGACAACTTTTTTTCCGCATGTTAAGCTACCGATAGAGTGGGAAACTCAATTCTCATATGTCGGCGAAAAACCCTGTGGCTTAGTTGCGGGGTTTTTTGCTATCTATTTGCCTTTTGTCTGCCTTCACGGAATCTCTCGCGCTGTATCGCTTGTGGTTTGTTCAGATATTCTGCTTTTGGCGCCCGTCCTCGCCCACTCCGCCGCAGCAACCGCTACGGCTGCGAAGACTCTGCTGCGGAAGATGGAAATTTCGCTCCGCTTAAGAAAACCAGAAACGCGTCTGCGTTAACTTGCGGAGCTTCATTTTATGTTATAGAATAGAAATTGGCTGGCGGATTGCACCCACTTAAGACATGAGAATTGGGGTTTAACTTCCGCCAGCCTTTTAAAAAATTCAAGCCACTCCAAGAGTTATTTCTATTCGTTATTTCTATTCGCGAAAACCGCCCAGCTGAGCTGGACGGATGAAGCGAATAATAGAAAGAACCGCCAAGGGCGAAGCCTAAGGAAACCGCCTCGCTCGGCGGGACGGGGTTCATTAAAATTCGATAAGTTTTGGGCGAATCAATGTCTTTTTTCAATAGATTGTCGGGCGCCAAAGAGAACGTGCAGCTTAAAGATTATACTACTTTCAAAATCGGCGGGCCGGCCAGATATTTTTTAATTGCCGAAAGTAAAGAAGATATTATTAATGCCGTCAGGGCGGCGCGAGAATCAGGCGTGCCATTTTTTATTTTGGGCGGCGGAAGTAACCTTTTAGTGAGCGACAAAGGGTTTGATGGGATGGTAATAAAAATTTCGAATTGCGAATTGCGAATTGCGAATTTAAGAATAAATTGCGGCGCAGGTGTTTTGTTAAGTAAAGTAATTGCCGAATCGGTAAAAAGTAATCTTAGCGGTTTAGAATGGGCGGCGGGAATACCGGGAACTATCGGCGGGGCGGTGGTTGTTAATGCCGGCGCTTACGGCCACAGCATTTCCGAGTATGTTGAAGAAGTGAAAACTTTAAATGATAAGTTTCAGGTTTTAAGCTTTAAGTTTCAGAATTGCGGTTTTGTTTATCGCGGCAGCCGGTTTGGCGGCGCGGGTGAAATTATTGTTGAGGTGGTTTTGAATCTGGAGGGAGGAGACAAAGAGGGGAGCCGGCAGAAAATAAAAGAAATTATATTGGAAAGGGGGGGGAAGAACCCGTCCCAGCCGTCAGCCGGCAGCGTTTTCAAAAATCCTCGTTTGGACGACAACAACGCATCCCTAATTGAAAAATTTCCCGACATAGCCGAAAGGGTTAGGAGCGGCAAAATCGCGGCCGGATATTTGATTGAACAATGCGGTTTAAGGGGCAGGCAGATCGGCGGCGCGAAGATTTCCGAAGAGCACGCCAATTTTATCGTTAATCTGGGCGGTGCCCGGGCGGAAGATGTTGTCGCGCTAATTGAACTCTGTAAAGATGGGGTCAAAAAGAGGTACAATATAATATTAGAGGAAGAGGTAAGATATCTAGGATTTTAGTTTTCAATCCCTTTAATTTGTCGAAAACCGTTCTTAAACTTAGTTCAAGAGCGGTTCTCGAAAAATATTTGACACAATGCGCCTTATTATTAAAACTAAAAATTTTATCCTCACCGATGCCATCGGGGATTATTGCGAGAAGAAGATCAAAAACCTGGAGAAATTTTTAGAGGGTTTTAATCAGGATTCGATCATGGCCGAGGCGGAGTTGAGCCGGACCACGCGTCATCATAAGAGCGGCGATGTTTTTCGGTTCGAAGTTAATTTAACGATCAACGGAAAACTTTTGCGCTCGGAATCGGAACAAGAAAGCATTTATGCCGCCATTGACGATGTTTATGACGAGCTGGCCAGAGAGATTAAAGGAAAAAAGACTAGGCAGGATGTGTTATTCAGAAGAATCGCGCGAAGCGTTAAAAAGAAACTGAATTTATCGCCGCTGGCTCGGCTTAAGAAGGGATAACTGTTTTGTAAGTGTTTTTGAGATTGGCGTGCGCCGCCAGTGCATAATGCCAGATACATTCTGGACTCCTTGAGACCATAATCTCATGGCGTT
>CAYYTW010000042.1:0-8718 GCA_964474765.1 uncultured Candidatus Saccharibacteria bacterium | reverse complement strand
GCATGCCAAATTTTAAAATACCTCAAGAGTCCAGAATAGGGTGGCATTATACAGCCAGTTGACGGCGCTTTTTTTGTATGATATATTATACAAAAGACCTTTAGTTACGAAATATGTTTTTTTGTCATTCTGAACGACTGGAAGGAATGAAGAATCCCGCGGGGTTATTAGAGAACATGAGATTCTTCGCCCCGCTGAGCGGGGCTCAGAATGACAAGTGAAGGCATTTCGTAATTCAAAGTAAAAGACAAAGCAGTTTTTTGAAAATCAGAAATAAAAAAAGAGGAAAGAGGAGAGTAGATATGCCAATAGCCCTAGCCCCGTGGCTGACGCCAAGAGAACAGAAAGAGTTATACGAAGGATTGATGCATTACGGACTTATTAAGCTTGATAATAATCGAAGTTGGTTGCTAAAAAGCGGTGGGAAGACTGATATTTATATTAATCTTCGCGAGGCCCGTAATCAGCGTAACGCCAGCGGTAATCGCAACCCGGTTGAATTTATCTCCAGACATTTTGCTAACGCGATTTTCCGTCTTAATCCCGACCGATTTGTCGAGGTTCCCGATTCGATTACTCCTTTTTCCGGGCGCATATCGCAGCTTTTGCACAACATGCCTTATTTGACGATTCGGAAAGAGATCAAAACGGGTAGGGTAACCGACGCAAGGATAATTGGTGAGTATCGACAAGGGGATTATGTTTGCATTTATGACGACGTGCTTACCAACGGCCAGTCGAAGATCGGTCCCTATAGAGAATGTGTCGCCAGAGATTTGCGTATCTCCCCGCTAGTCGTACTTATTGATCGACAACAGGGATGGAAAAAAGTTTTTGCGGAAGAGGGTATTAATATGGACGTTTGGGCCGGGATGACTCTTCATGACATCCGCCGCTTGGCCATTGAGGCGGGCGATATAATCAGGTGCGACGAAATGTTGGAAGAAAGAAATCCGATTATTGTCGCGCTTGATGGCAAGAGCTGGGATGACTTATTGCCATTTTTAGATCAGGTTAGAACAAGCGGTTGCATTTTAAAAGTTAATGATTTGCTTTTTGAAAAAGGTATTGAAAATCTAATTCCCGATTTGCGAGTTTACGGCCGGGTGATGGCTGATTTGAAGTGCCACGATATTCCTGCGACTGTCGAAAATACCGCCAAGCGTTTGGCGCAGAATCCGCCTTGGGCGGTGACTGTTCACGCTTCCGGCAGCAAAGAGATGGTTGAAAAGGCCGTCAATATTCTCAAAGGAACAGAAACGAAGGTTTTAATGGTTACGGTTTTAACTTCCATTGACCCAATGACTTGTGAGGAAATTTACAATCGTTTGCCAGCCGAAGAGGTCCGCGTTTTAGCCAGAATCGCCAAACGGGCAGGCGCGCATGGTCTGGTTTGTTCCGCGGAAGAAATCGCCGATCTGCGGAAACAATATCCCGAGATGTTGCTGGTAACGCCGGGTATCCGTTCCGAGGGAGTTGACGCGCACGATCAAAAACGCATCGCCACGCCTAAAGCCGCCATAGAAAACGGCTCCAATTATCTTGTTATGGGTCGACAGATTATGGGAGCCGTCGATCCTTACCAAGAGGTGATGAGGGTTTTAAAAAAGGAATTAGGGGTTATTTAACGCTACCTATAAATTATTTTTTCAATAATTCAAAGTAATGAACAATTAATCGCCGCTGGGTTAAATTAATCCGGCGGTTTTTTTGTACCCGATTACTCTTTAAATTTCCGGGTGTTTAGAAAACCACGCCAAATTACGCTATTAACCAGAGGTTGCGCAAAATTAAAAATTTTGCAATAGCGTAATTTGGCGTGGGACTGGCGTGCCTCGCCCGTCGGGTATAATTAATTAGGCAGAGTTAATTTTACAGAGGCGAAGCGAGGTGTTATATTTTACTTATGGTTTTAGTCGAAATTGATATAATTTGCCATTAAAATTAAACAACTATGTCGTTTATTTCACAGATTTTTGGCGATTCAAATCAGCGATACTTGGATGAAATCCAGCCCTTAGTGGAAATGGTTAATAAGCTCGAAAATGAATTCGAGGCTTTTTCTGATGAGCAATTGAAAAATAAGACAAAAGAATTCCGCGAGAGACTATCAAAAAATGAAACATTAGACGACTTGTTGCCGGAAGCTTTCTCGGCGGTTCGCGAGTCATCGAAACGCACGATTGGCTTACGCCATTTTGATGTCCAAATTCTAGGGGGGGTTGTTCTTCATCAGGGTAGAATTGCCGAGATGAAAACAGGAGAGGGCAAAACTTTGGCGGCGACCCTGGCCGCTTATTTGAATGCGCTGGGAGGCGGTGGCGTTCACATCGTGACGGTTAATGATTATCTAGCCAAACGCGATACCAACTGGATGGGCGCGGTCTATCACGCTCTCGGCTTGGAGGTTGGCTGTATTATCCATGACCGGGCGTATTTATATGAACCAGCGATGGGACCGGACAAAAACGAAGTGACTGTCGAGATGGAAAATTTGAAAGAGGTGACGCGAAAAACCGCCTATAAGGCGGATATCACTCACGGGACCAATAATGAATTCGGTTTCGATTACCTTCGCGACAACATGGTTTATGATTTGTCGCAGATGGCGCAGAGAGGGCATAATTTCGCGATTGTTGACGAGGTTGATTCGATTTTGATTGATGAGGCGCGAACTCCCTTGATCATTTCTGCGCCCGATATCGAATCAACAAAACTATATGAGACTTTTACCCGAGTTATCTCGCGCCTGGCCGAAAATATTGATTATAATATTGATGAAAAAATGAAGGCCGCGACCTTGACTGACGAAGGTATCGAAAAGGTGGAAAAAATTATGAGAATTGATATCTATGGAGAAGGGAGCGTTCGTTACGCTCATCAGCTGGAGCAGGCTTTGCGCGCCCACGTTCTTTTCAAGAAGGACCGCGATTATGTGGTAAAAGATGGAGAGGTTGTTATCGTTGATGAATTTACCGGCCGCCTGATGTTCGGCCGGCGTTATTCCGGCGGCCTGCACCAGGCGATCGAGGCAAAAGAAGGTGTTAAGGTTCAGCAGGAAAGCCGGACCCTGGCGACCATCACTTTTCAGAATTATTTCAGAATGTATAAAAAACTGGCCGGAATGACGGGAACCGCTTACACCAACGCCGAGGAATTCAGCAAGGTTTATAAATTGGAGGTGACAATTGTTCCCACTAACCAGCCGATGATAAGAACCGATTCGCCGGACAGGATTTATCGGACCGAACACGGCAAATTTAGGGCGGCGGCGCGAGAAATCAAGGAACGGCACGAAAATGGCCAGCCGGTTTTGGTAGGCACCGTTTCCATAGAAAAAAATGAATTATTGAGCGCGGTGCTGCAAAAAGAGGGCGTGCCGCACCAGGTCTTAAACGCCAAAAATCATGAAAAAGAAGCGCAGATTATTTCTCAAGCCGGAAAGCTTGGGGCGGTGACGGTGGCAACCAACATGGCTGGTCGGGGAGTTGATATAATTTTGGGGGGACGAGCTGAACTCGCCCAAAACCCAGCGGAATTGGGGGGGGGCATTGATGATGTCGGTCGGGAGGCAGTCTCCGACCGACACGCCACGACACAAGGTCGGGGCGTGTCCCCACCCGCCTCCCATGTCGTCGACTGCCTCCCGACCGACAAGCAATGTATTTGGCGGCAAGAACACGATCATATCATTGAGTTAGGCGGTTTGCACGTAATCGGCACCGAACGCCACGAGGCGCGGCGGATTGATAATCAGTTGAGAGGCCGTTCCGGCCGGCAGGGAGATCCCGGCTCTTCGCAATTTTTTGTTTCAATGGAGGATGACTTAATGCGGATATTCGGTTCAGACAAAATAAAAAGAATGATGGAAGCGCTGAATGTGCCGGAAGACCAGCCAATCGAAAATCGAATGATTTCTAAAGCGATTGAATCGGCTCAGGGGAAAATCGAAGGTTATAATTTTGACATCAGAAAGCATGTTTTAGAATATGATGATGTGATGAATAAACAGAGAGAGACGATTTATCGGAAGCGGAAAGAAATTTTGGAAAGTAGCGTGTTTGGACAGCTGGACGGTGTCTCTGGCCTAACCCAACCCACCCTCCAAGCCGTCGACACCACCCAGCTGCCCCATGCCGTCTCGAGGAGCAATTCGACTGTTGCCTCGCCATTCAAAAATGAAGCCCTGCCGGCGGCTGATAATGTTGCAGGCGATTCGGCCGCTGCCGGGTCTTTTGAAAAAAACGAAAAAACCCGTTCTTTAAAGACTCAAATTTTGGAAATGGTGAAAAACGAGATGAAAAGAATTGTTGATTTCCACGCGCCCGAAGATTACTACGATAATTGGAATCTTGAAGAAATCAGCGAGATTGCCAACGCGATTTTCGGGATTTCCGACGAAGAAAAAAATAAGATCAGGGAATTTAGAAATAAGGATGAATTAGTCGTTTATCTTAATAAATTAGCCGAGACGAAATATTCTGAAAAGGAAAATCAGTTGGGTACTGAAAACATGCGAGGCGCGGAAAAAGCGATTTTATTAAGAACAATTGATATGCTCTGGATGGACCATCTGGATAATATGGACCATTTGCGCGACTCGGTTCGCCTGCGCGCCTACGGGCAACGAGACCCATTGGTTGAATATAAAAACGAAGGACACAAAATGTTTCAGCAGTTGCTCCAAGCCATCCAGGGACAGATAACGGCGATGATTTATAAGGTAGAAATGCAGCAGTCCATAGCGACTGCGACCAATCAGCCGATGAGGCTAAATAGAGATGAGGCAGCGGCTGGCAGTTCGTCGGGAGGCAACCAGACGGGAAGAAATGATCCATGCCCGTGCGGGTCGGGGAAGAAATATAAAAAATGCCACGGGGCGTAGAACCCCCTCTTAAGATAAGAGGGGGGTGGGGGAGTTATGAAAGATCTATATAATAACCAAAAATTGAAAGAAAAACGCGGAGCCTTGCGCAAAGCGCAAACTGACGCTGGAAGAAAGATGTGGCAAATACTGCGCAATAGACAAACGGAGGGATTAAAATTTTTTCGACAGTATAGCGTCGATAATTATATTTCGGACCTTTTATTGCCCAGCGATAAGATTAGCTGCCTTGAATTACGAAATACACAAAATTCTCATAATAGGGTAAAATAATAGTATAAAAGAAATTAAACAATTTCACCATACTTATGAAAACTGCAATCTAGCTGCGCGACAACTAAAAGCAGGTTGTGAAATTCTTTTACAAACAGTTGAAACTTGATAAGTTCGAAAAAATCAAAGTTCGAAAATTAGCTCGCTCACCTCGAATTACGAAATGCAATTCTAACAATTAAATTTAGACAATTCAAAAACTCCTTTGGATTTTCCAAATTTGGTTATTGAGCATCTTTAAGATTTATGGAATTGAGAAGTATTAACAGAAAGAAAATTTTGTATATGGAACGCAAACTTACGTCAGAAATTATTGATTTGGTTGGCGAAAGGGTGAAGTTAGCCGGTTGGGTAGATTCGCGCCGCGACCACGGCAAAATTATTTTCATTGACTTGCGGGACAAAGAAGGATTGATTCAATTAGTTTTTGCTGGCTCCGACGAGGGACTATATCAGCTGGCTGGCACTCTCCGGCCGGAGTGGGTCATTTCAGTTGAGGGAAAAGTTAAGGCTAGGCCGGAAAAAATGGTTAACCCTGATATGAAAACTGGCGGGATTGAAATTGTGGTCGCGAAATTAGAGGTTTTGTCTCAAGCCAAAACCTTGCCTTTTGATATCAATACCGATGGTTACTCTATCCACGAGGAAAAACGGTTGAAATATCGTTATTTGGATTTGAGGCGTGAGAGATTGAAGAAAAATCTTATTTTAAGAGATAAGATTATCCAATTTATGCGGCAATGGCTCGAGAAGAAAGATTTCATAGAAGTTGAAACACCAATTTTAACCAAGTCAACGCCCGAAGGAGCGCGGGACTATATTGTGCCATCTCGTCTGAACCAGGGAGCTTTCTATGCTTTGCCGCAGTCTCCGCAACAATACAAGCAATTATTGATGGTGGCCGGAGTGGAAAGATATTTTCAGGTCGCTCGATGTTTCAGGGACGAAGATACGCGCGGCGATCGCCAGCCGGAATTCACGCAATTGGATATCGAAACGAGTTTTTGGAGCCAGGACGATATTTTAGAGATGACCGAAGAGTTATTTACCGACGTAGCTAAAAAGTTTTGTTCGGACAGAACAATCATACAAACACCGTTTCCTCGTGTCTCTTACGGTGAGGCAATGGAAAAATATCAGACTGACCGGCCGGATCTGAGGAAAAATAAAGACGATCCTAACGAACTGGCGTTTTGTTTTGTTGTTGATTTCCCTGCTTTCGAATGGAGAGAAGAAGAAAAGCGCTGGGACGCTGTTCATCATCCTTTTACGAGACCGCAAACAACCGACATAGAGGAAACGAAAAAGAATCCGGATAAAATATTGGCCTATCAATATGATCTGGTTTTAAACGGCTGCGAAATTGGTGGCGGTAGTTTAAGGACATACAAGCCGGATGTTTTAGCGGCCACGTTTGAGATTATGGGGCATACGCGGGCGGCGATTCAGGAAAAATTTGGCCATTTATTGGAAGCATTCGAATATGGCGTACCGCCGCACGGCGGAATCGCTTTTGGTCTGGACAGGCTCTTCGCAATTTTGAACAATGAGCCGAGCATCCGCGAGGTTATCGCTTTCCCTAAAACCAGCGATGGCCGGGATTTGATGATGGGTGCGCCGGCGGAAGTGGACAAGGGACAGTTGAAAGAGCTGAAGATTAGAATTATAAAATAACCAATAACCAAACCAGAATAACGAAAAAATACCCAAATCTGAATATCCAAATGACCAATTTGATATTGATTATTAGGATTTTTTCGGGATTCGGGTTTGTGGTTTGAGGTTTAGCTTCCCTGCCTTTTTCAATGCCTTACGGCGGACAAAAGAATAGATGGTTTACTTGGGTGATAATGATTTCACTGTCTTTTTATGTTACCTATAAAATTTTTAAAAGAGACTTGTGATTTATGAGAATAAATATTGATCCGGGAAAAATCAGG
The DNA here is from genome assembly GCA_964474765.1 of uncultured Candidatus Saccharibacteria bacterium. Lineage (GTDB taxonomy): Bacteria > Patescibacteriota > Minisyncoccia > Portnoybacterales. The sequence continues at coordinate 1,620 of CAYYTW010000042.1, read as the reverse complement.
GAATTGTTAACAAGAGGAGTAGAGGAAGTTATTGTCCGGGAACATCTGGAGAAGCGTTTGACGGCCGGCGAGAAGCTACGGGTTAAGTTTGGCATTGATCCGACAGCGCCGGATTTGCACCTGGGACATACTGTTCCTCTTCGCAAATTGAAGCAGTTTCAGGAATTGGGGCACCAAATTGTTCTTATTGTCGGCGATTTTACTGCCACCATTGGCGATCCTTCAGGGAGGAGTGAAACGAGAAAGCTGCTTTCAGATAAAGAGGTAAAAGAGAATATGAAAAATTATTTAGCGCAGGCGAGCAGAGTGATAAACATAAAAAAAACGGAAGTGCGTTATAATAGCGAGTGGTTTGACAAAGGAGGCGCGGCGCTTATTTATGATCTTTCATCCAAAGTAACCGTTCAGCGGGTTCTTGAGCGCGATGATTTCAAGAAACGCCTGACGCAAGATCAGGATGTGAGCATCGTGGAAATGCTCTATCCTCTTTTCCAGGGATACGATTCGGTAATGGTTAAGGCTGATGTCGAAATCGGCGGCACCGACCAAAAATTTAATCTCTTGATGGGCAGAAGAATCCAGCGGCGCTTCGGCCAGCCGGAACAAGATATTTTGACAACACGGCTTTTAGAGGGAATGGATGGCACGCGTAAAATGAGCAAGAGTCTGGGTAATTATATTGGCTTAAGCGAGCCAGCAACGGAAATGTACGCAAAAATTATGTCTATCCCAGATGAATTGATCGTGAAATATTTCAGAGTGTTGACAGAGGTTCCTCGAGAGGAAGTAGACAAAATGCTTGAATTATCGCGCCAGCCGGACTTCGGGGGAAAAAATCCGCGCGATTTAAAAGCAAAATTGGCTGGAACAATTGTGGAAATGTATCATGGCAAAGAAGTTGCCGAAAAGGCGGAAACGGAGTTTAACCGTATCTTCAGAAAAAAAGAAGCGCCGTCTGAAATTCCCGTTTTGGAAATTAAGAGAGGTAAGTATTTATTATTAGACTTATTGGTTTTTGGAAAACTGGCTTCATCGAAAGCAAAGGCCAAAAGGCTTATTGTTCAGGGCGGAGTTAAAGTCGACGGAACAGCAGAAAAAGATTGGCGAAAGATGATTGAGATAGTTTCTGGCACGGTGATTCAGGCCGGCAAACGAAAGTTCATTAAACTTAAAAGAGGATAGCAAAAGGGCGGAAGTCGTTTTAATTCGGCAGAACAAAATCCCCCCGCAGTACTACGGGGGGATTTTGTTCTAAGATTCTTATTCTTCGTCGCCGACGACCTCTTCATCCTCGGTAGTTATTTCTTCTTCATCTTCCTCGGTCGGCTCCTCCGTGACGACTTCGTCATCTTCTTCCGGGGTCGTGGCGGTGAGGATTTCTTCAGTAATCATTTTTAGGTTTCCTTTTTCTTATTTTTCTCTTATTTCTATTGTCTTTTTTCTCGACCTTTCCCTGGGCCAAGACGGTATCTATAGGTGTTTGTTTAGCTGCTAAAAGCAACAATGAGCTTGGCGCAGAGCATTGTGTCCCATTATATTGATTTATTGTTTCTTGTCAAGGGTTAGTATTAAATCATCTAAAATCTAACCATACGCGCATCGGTTAAATCATCTAATTTC
>CAYYTW010000041.1:0-8728 GCA_964474765.1 uncultured Candidatus Saccharibacteria bacterium | reverse complement strand
AACGCCATGAGATTATGGTCTCAAGGAGTCCAGAATGTATCTGGCATTATGCAGATTAGCATCTTATAAACTCCATTTCGTTTAAAAACCCCAAAAACTCTGCTATTAACCGGAGGTTGCGCAAAATTAAAAATTTTGCAATAGCAGAGTTTTGTGGGGAAACATAGAGTGAAGCTCCGCCGACTAGAGTCGACGACTTCTTTTCTTTCGGTACGGGATAAAAACGAAAAAAGCTTTAGAAAAAATTCTCGATAAGGAACAAGCAAGCCGTAAGCCGGATTCTGTGCCAAAATTGTCTGAAGCGAAGCGAAGTTACAATTTTGAACACCCTCCGTAGCTCGAAAGAACGAAGGAGGGTCGTCCGCCTACTCCGCCAGCTGGCGGATTCGATGGACGCTCAATTTTGTAATTGCTCGCTAACGCTCGCAAACAAAATTGGTGACAATCATCTATCTGGGCCCGGCGTTACCGCTGAGCTCAAGCGGTCTACTTTTTTCCCTCGACGGGCGCGGGACAAGCTTCGTACAAATTGAATCCACGGGCTCGTTCTGAGCCCGTCGAAGGATTTGACCTTGCACCCGGGTAAGAATTTAGCCGTTTCACCCCTCGACTTCGCTCGGGGCAAGCCCCGAACTATTTCGAAGATTAACCATACAAATAAATAAATTTATTTGTCGGCCGTTTAATCCTTTCGGATTAAACCGTCTCTGTTCGCATCTCTCGCCTTACGGCGTGCGGGCGTTACCCGCTACCCTTGCCAATTTAATCTATTGATGCCCGCCTTCGCATAAAGCTACGGCGGGCACTCAATTTTGCATCCGCCTACGGCGGACAAAACTGGCGGAGTGTCCGGACTTTCCTCTGCCAAAATTGTCCGAGTGAAAACAAGGTTACAATTTTGAGCATCCTCCATAGCTTTAGCAAAGGAGGGCCCGCCTACGCACAAGTCTTCGGCGGGCACTCAATTTTGTAGTTTTTCGCTATCGCTCGAAAACAAAATTGGCGGCGATTGTCTCACTTACTTGCTCCTTATTAAGAACTTGCTGACTTGATCAATAATAACAGCTAATTGTGTTTTGGTCAAGGGCTCCTCAAAATCCTGGCAAGGATTTTGGCCGACTCTGCCCATCCAAACATTCATTCACTAATTTGTCCGCCCCCCTGTTTTGTTCTCGCGGCACATGGCAAAATTTGATTTCGCCGAAATCAATCAGCATATTCCAAACTTTCATAAAAAGCGGCTGAAGACTTGGTTCTTCCACCCGATATTGATGGTTTAGCTGTTTTACTATCAACTCCGAATCGCTCCGCACCTCTATCTCTAATCCTTTTATTTTTTCTTTGCCATAAAGCGCCTTAACTTTTTTTAAAGCCAAAATAACCGCTTCGTATTCGGCCTCGTTGTTTGTTTTCTCTCCCAAATATTCAGAGTATTTTTTAAATGGCACACCGGATTCGTTGCCACCCTTCGGGTGGTCACCCCTAGGGTGGCAAATCACAACCCCAACCCCAGCCGGTCCGGGATTACCGCGAGATCCGCCATCGGTATATACAACTAATTTCATAAAATTCGGATGTCGAGATTCGAAACCGACCGCAGGTCGTCCTGAGCGCCGCGAAGGAACTCATCGAGTGGTTCCTTCAGTCGCTTCGCTCCTTCAGGATGACTCGCCGAGGCGAGTCAGTTTCGGATTTCGGATTTCGTGCTTCGGTCTTCTTAAGGTCTATGACCTTAAGTTCCAACTCCCTGTTCCCATTCCATCCATTAACCGAAAACTCAAACACTATATCAATTCTATCGCCTATTTTTAATTCGTCGTAGCGCACCCCGTGGTTAAAGCCGATGGCTTGCATACTCTTTTGTTCTCCTGATTCGTAATTCATAATTCTTAATTCAAGTTTTAAATGCTTGTCCTCGTTTCCCACAGTACGCAGGCTGGCAATTTCTACGCCTGACAGTAAAAACAAAGGGCTTGAGTTAGCTTGACCAAAGGGAGCAAAACCTTGAACCAAGTCGCAAATCCGCCAATCGACATCTCCCGCTTCAACTTGATAATCTATGTCAAGCGTCGGCTCTAAATCTTCTTCCTTCAATTTTTTCTCGGCAATCTTATCCAAACAAGTTTTAAATTTTTCCAAATTTTCTTCAGCCAACCGACAACCGGCAGAACAAGGATGTCCGCCAAATTTTTCCAGCAAACCGCCGCATTGTTCCATCGCTTCAACAACATTAAACTGCTCGATGCTTCTAATCGATCCTTTGGCTTGACTATCGGTAATATTGAACAAAAAAGTCGGGCGGCTGTATTTATCTTTTAAACGCTGAGCGGCCCATCGGACAACACCAATCGGCCACTTATCGCTCGCTTCAAAAATTATCCTGCCCATTGGTTTTTGTTTTAATCTTTCTTCAGCATCAAAAATTATCTTCTCTATTAATTCATACTTTGAACGGTTAATTTCCTCCAGTTGATTGGCAATCCTTTCTGCCTCATCGTCCAAGTCGGTAGAAAGAAGCTCGTAGGCGATATTGGCATGCGCCAGACTTGAGGCCGCATTGATTCTCGGACCCAGAATAAATCCTAAAGTGTGGCTGCTTAAATTGGTGAAGAATGAATATCGGCCGGTTTCAATGTGTGAAACCATCTTACCCATACTCTCGGCACCGATAGTTGCCCTCTTTTCTAAGACAGGATTAAGTCTTGCCTCTTTCATCAACGCCTTCAAACCCGGCCTTCTCGTCTGGGCCAAAACAACTAAACCATATTTAACAATTGTCCTGTTTTCGCCAAGCAATGGAACCATATCAGCCACCGTTGCCAAGGCGACTAAATCCAAAAGCCACTTTTCCCAGCCATCGGCAACGCCGCTGCTTTTTAACTCCTTTAAAAGGGCCTGCGCCAGTTTAAAGGCCACACCGGCTCCGGCTAATTCACAAAAGGGATATTTATCACCTTTCTGATGAGGATCGATAACTATGGTTTCCAGTTTTTTTCCAGCCACTTCTTCGTGATGGTCAGTAATGATAACTTCCATACCCAACTCTTTAGCCAACTGCGCTTCCTCTTTATTCGTTATCCCGCAATCAACCGTAATAATTAAATTCGCCCCCCGTTCTTTTATTTCTTTGACAGCTTTCTTATTTAGACCAAAACCCTCAATATGTCTATCGGGGATATAGATATTACCCAGATTCGCGCCCAAAGCTTTTAAAGCGCTTCCCAAAATAACACCTCCGCAAACACCATCGCAATCATAATCGGCAAACACCACGATTTTTTCCTTTTGGGCAATTGCTTTCGTAATTCTCCCTACCGCCTCTTTCATCCCCAACATCAAAAAAGGATCGTGGAGATCCCCTAAATAATCCGGATTAAAGAATTCGTCTATCTTTTCCTGGGTGTCCAGCCCCCGATCATATAGAAGCTGCAAAACCAGCGGTGGATACTCGGGAAACTTTTTGATGAATTCTTCCGGCGCCTTCGGCTTAATATTCCACTTCGCCAAAAATTAGAAATTCGAATATCGCTCATTGAACTTTGTTCAATGCGCGGAGAAGCAAAGCTTCTACGCAAAATTCGAAACTGACAGCATCGCTGTCATCCTGAGGAACGAAGCGACGAAGGAACTTCTTCGTTGGCTATGAGTTCCTTCACTTCGTTCAGGACGACACTTACGGTGTCGGTTTCGGATTTCGGATTTCGTGCTTCGGATTTATTTTTCCAACGCTGCAATTCCCGGCAATTTCTCGCCGGCCAAAAATTCCAGCATCGCACCGCCGCCGGTTGAAACATGAAAAAATTTATCAAACCAATCGCGCTTGGCCAAAAAGGCTGTCGTTTCACCGCCGCCGACAACTGAATGACAAGAACAACTGATAATCGCCCGGGCAACCGCGTCAGTTCCATGCTCAAACTGCTCGACCTCAAATAATCCCATCGGGCCATTCCAAACAACGGTTTTGGCATTTTTAATCACCTCGCTAAAAAGTTTCTCGGTTTCCGGTCCGATATCCAAGATCAATTCGTCGTCGCCGATTTTTCCTACCGGCGCCACACTTATCTCCCCGTTGCCCGTTTTGTCGGCCGAGACAACCGTATCGACAGGAATATGCATCTTGGTATCGGTCAACTGCAAACTTTTGACTTCGCCAACCATCTCCTCCTCGATAAGCGACTTACCGATTGCTAACCCCTGCGCGTGTAAAACCGTATTAGCTAAAGCTCCGCCCAATAATATATTATCGGCAAAACCGAGGAAACATTTAATCAACTTGATCTTAGTCGAGATCTTCGCCCCCCCGATTATTACTACTAGGGACCGCGGCGGATTTTCAAAAACCTCGCTTAAGATTCTTATCTCTTTTTCTAGAATCAAACCGGCATAAGCTGGCAAATGCTTCACGACAGCCGCCACCGAAGCATGTTCGCGATGAGAAACAGCGAAGGCATCGTTAACGTAAATTTCGCCCAACCTTGCCAGCTCTCTAGCAAACTTATCGTCATTTTCTTCTTCTTCCTTATGAAATCTTAAATTTTCCAAAAGCAAAACTTTTCCGGCAGACAGCTTGAGCACTTGCTCTACAACTGCCTCACCAATACAGTCTTGAGTTTTGACAATCGGCAAATTAAGATATTGCGCTAATTTTTCCCGCACCGGATCCAATCTTAAATTTTCCACCACCCGCCCATTCGGTTTCCCGAGATGCGACATCAAAATAACTTTAGCATGATTTTCAATTAAATATTCTATTGTCGGCAAAACGGCCTTAATCCGGAAATCGTCGACAACGTTACCTTGCTTGTCTAAACTAACGTTAAAATCAACGCGAACAAGAACGCGCTTATCAGAAACATCTATGTCGCGGATGGGTTTCATAGAATTAATCTAATTGGTCTAAAGAAATCCCAATAACTGTAATTTTCAGAAAATTTAGACATTGAGCATTGGTGTTTGGGATTTCATTAGAGTAATTAGAAATTGGGTCAATTAGATCAATTTTATTCTTGGTCAACTAAAATTTTGTCGACACTCTTGATTATCTTCCCAAATTCCATTGCATTTAGACTCGCCTTTCCAACCAAAACGCCAGCCATTTTACCCTCTTTAATATAGGAAATGGCGTCCTTGCTGTCAACGCTGCCGCCGTAGATAATTCTTATCTTATCGACAACGGTCTTATCGTATTCTTTAAGCAAGAATTTTTTAATGATTAAACGGGCGCTAAACGCGTATTCAGGCGAACAATATTCGCCTTCTTCCGAACTTATCGCCCAGACCGGTTCGTAGGCAATAATTAAGTCTGTTATTTTTGAGGCCGTCACTTCAACCAAACCTTCGAACAACTGTTTTTCCAGAACTTCTTTGATAATTTCTTTTTCATCATGCTTTTCCCCCACACAAAAAATTGGTTTTAGGCCGGCGCTCAACGCGGCTTTGATTTTTTTATTGATAATCTCTCCGCTTTCGCCAAAATATTTTCTGCGCTCCGAGTGGCCGACAATCACATACTTACATTCTAAATTCTTCAGCATTGCTGGTGACACCTCACCGGTATAAGCCCCTTTTTGTTCCCAAAAACAATCCTGCGCGCCAAGAGCAATGCCTAGTCCCTGATTTTTCTGATCAGACAGGAACACAAAAGGCAAACAGATAATCACCTCCGCATTTTTAGCGTTTCTTGCCGCACCATTAGCGTATTCCAAAAGATTTCTCGCCTCAACCACCGAAACAGGATTACATTTCCAATTTGCAATTATTAAAATCTTGTTCATGGATTGCACTTCTGCCACTCCTTTTTCTCAAAGCTTAACTTTGAGAAAAAGGTTGAGCATCCGCCGTAGTCCCAAGCGGTTCGACCATCCCGAGCTCACCGTCGAGTGATTTATCAAGGGACGAGGGAAGACAGTTGGCAATAATTGAGATTTTTATCATTTTAAAATAATTTTTTACTTTTTAATCTGAGCTATGGCGAACGTGCCGCCAAGTCCACCAGACTATTCCCAAAATAATCAGACCGATGATTAAATAATTAAATTTGTCGAAATAAATTCTTAGATTTTCCCAATTCTCACCCGCCGTTAATCCTGCATAAGCCAAAAAATATGACCAAGGCAGGCAACCAATAAAAGTATAAAAACAGAATTTCTTGAAATCCATCCGGGCAACGCCGGCCGGCAATGAGATAAAAGTGCGAACTACCGGCAAAAGACGGCTGAAAAAAACTGTCCCTTGACCGTGCTTTAAAAACCATCTATCCGCCAAATTCAAATCGCGACGAGAAATCAAAAAATATTTTCCATATTTTTCAACAAACGGCCGACCGCCGTAAAATCCAATACAATATGCAATGATTGAACCGATTAAATTTCCCAGTGCTCCCCATAAAACAACCTGCCACAATATAAACTTTCCCCGCCAAACGAGAAATCCGGAAAAAGGCATAATTACTTCCGAGGGAACAGGAATGCAAGCGCTCTCAAGAGCCATCAAGACAAAAACACCAAAGTAACCAGTACCGGATATAACGCTGATTATTAAAGACGCGAGCCAAGATAAAACAATTGTTATCATCAAATCCGAAATCCAAAACACGAAATCCGAACCGTATCTTAGTTTTAGGTTTTAGGTCTTGGTCTATGGTTTTAAAAACCAATGACTATGACTTTCAACTAAACCCACTGCCATGACCTTCAACCATTAAATAGGGATTAGATATTGTTTCCCGCCCTTCGGGCGGCCACCCGGAGGGTGGGAATTTCGTATTTGAGCGAAGCGAAAAGAACTTTGTTCATATTCGAATTTACGCAATATCGCGGAGGTATTCTGCCGCCACTTCCGGCTCAATCGTCGAAATTTCTATTCCGGCTCCCAATTCGAATCCGGCCCAAACCGAAGTTTTGGGGAAAATAACCAAATGCCAATGGTAATGCGCGTAGTCTTTGCCGTCGCATGGCGCGGTGTGGATAAAAAAATTAAAGGGTGGGTCGTTAAGAGCTTTGTAAATCTTCCCCAGAGCCACCTTCAACGCTTCGGCCAGTGCTTCTTTTTCTCCATCCTTGATTCTCTCAAAATAGGACCGGTGTTCTTTGGGATAAATCCTGACCTCAAACGCGACTTTGGAAGAAAAGGGACACAAAACAACAAAATGTTCGTTTTCAAAAACAACTCTTCTTTTGTCCTCACGGTCCCACTCAATCATCGCGCAATGAACGCATCTTCCCTGCATCTCAAAAAACTGTCGGGAACCGCTAAGAGACCGCTGTAAATCCGGATCGATAATGGGAATCGCGATAATTTGCGAATGAGGGTGATAAATTGAAGCGCCGGCCTCACGTCCATAATTGTGAAAAATCGAAACATAATTGACAAATTTTTCATTCATCAGTTCCAGATATCTTTCCTGATAGGCATGAAAAAGCTGTATGATTTCCGAGGTGCTCATCTCCGAAATATGCCGATCGTGATCACGCAAAACAACAACTTCGTGAAAACCAAGGCCGTCCATCAATGAATAGGGTCCCTCGGCTCTCTCGCGCAAACTCTCTCCCCGCGAAAAGGCGGGAAATTTGTTGGAAACTACCGCCAAAGTCCATTCGCCAGCCTGATTTTTGTATTCTAAAACTGGCGGTGCTTGAGTGCCAAGGTCGCAAAAAGGACAATTGTCGCGGGATGTATCTTGTTCTCTTTCGGTTTTCTCCCTGGCGAATGTTTCCGGCCTTTTGGCGCGACCAGTGGCAATAACCACCCAGTCCTTACAGACTAAGTTAAACCTCAACTCCGACGCTGGTTTTTGTTGTTCATCGGTCATTTTTTAATATTATATTTCCCCGTCGCTAAATTCCACCGAACTAAAAACAGTTCTCTGATGGTTCTTAAATAACCCAACAATTTAACGCGGCTGTTAGGATTATTAACCCAATAAACCGGTATGATACCGATTTTATAACCCAATGCCCTAGCTATCGCCAAAGCTTCAAAATCAAAACCCCATCTGTCTATTTTCGCCCGAGAAAAAATTTCTTTGGCCGCTTTCGAAGAGAACGCCTTAAATCCGCATTGTGTATCCCAAATTCCCCAGACAGCCAATATCTGGATTAAAAGATTTGCCGCGTTGCCTAACGTCCTTTTTAAAAACGGCTGATCCACGGCCTTTGTCGCCCCCTTTGCGTCTTTTGGATCGCGCGTGCCAATTACAACCTCATACCCTTCGTCAAAAAACGATTTCATTTTGTCAAAATGGTCAACGGTTGTAGCATTATCCGCGTCCATAAACAGCCGAACCTGCCCCTTAGCCTCAAGCATCGCCTGCCTGATAACCCAGCCCTTGCCATGATTTTCTTTATTATCAATAACTTTCAAATTCTTAATCAAACTTTGCATGCTCCTCGATTTTTCAACCGTCGCGTCTTTTGAGCCGTCGCTCGCAACGATAATTTCCGAAGAAAACTTCTGCTTGCTCAGATATTTGTCAATATCCAAAAGAGTGTTAGAAATTGTTTCTTCCTCGTTATAGGCAGGGATGATAACTGAAAGATAAGGTTTATCCATAAGACTTAGCTACGGCTTACAGACTACAAGTCTACGCTACGGTAACAATTTATAGCAGTAGTCGGTAATCGATTAGCCATAAGCATTTATTGCATTATATCATACTCTCTCAAAATAAAAAATCCCGTGTATAATGCCACCCTATTCTGGACTCTTGAGGTATTTTAAAATTTGGCAT
>CAYYTW010000040.1:0-9207 GCA_964474765.1 uncultured Candidatus Saccharibacteria bacterium | reverse complement strand
ACGCCATGAGATTATGGTCTCAAGGAGTCCAGAATGTATCTGGCATTATGCACACGCACACAGAGCGTAGAGCTACGGCTATGCCGTGATTCTACGAGGTCAACCCCGTGAATGAACCTCCGCCCAGCTCAGCTGGGCGGTTTTCGCGGCTAGAAAATAAAAAACTCCGCCACCAACGGAGTTATAATACGCTCTGCATTTATTTCATAACGCTCCATACCTCCTCAAATATCCCAAAAAACTCATTAGCCCCAAGATAGAAGCAACAACCAACAGAAAGGCGACGAAAAGGAAAAAATAACCCGTAAAATCAAAACTGATCAGCCCTTTCAAAAAATTCCAATATTCGTTCGGCGCAAACCAAACGATCGCAGTTGCAAAATAGGTGGCCATTTTCCTCTTGCCCCACCAGCCGGCGCCAGAATCCTTGCCGTTTCGGTAACCATAAAGCCAAATTCCGACCAACTCCAGCTCGGAACGGATATTGGGAATAAAGAAGACCAGCAACCAGCATTGTCCCGAATAAAAAATCGTGGCGATCATCGCGGAAAAGATGAAAACCTCACAGATTTTATCAGCCACTTTATCGAAATTCTTGCCAAATTCGGATGGAGTCTTGCGCGTTCGCCGCGCGACGATTCCATCGAACAAATCAGTCAGGGCGGCGGCGATCATCAGCCAAAAAAATCTGTGGTCGGTCCATGGATCCAGGCCCAAAAAGAAAAAACAAGGAAGCAGATATCCGACAACAATCAAAATTCTGACTGCTGTCAAAAAATTTGCCGCATTTTCGCGTATCAAAGAACCATACCATCGCCATAACGACAATTCTTCTTCCACTCCGCGCCTCCCCTATCTTTCCTCGTATTGAATCTTATAATAATTAAGATATTCTCCCGATTTTATCTTTTTCCACCAGTTTTCATTATTTTTATACCATTCGATTGTTTTTTTCAAGCCCTCTTCGAAATTTATTTCCGGCTGCCAGCCGAGTTCTTCGCTGATTTTTTTAATACTCATGGCGTAACGCCGGTCGTGCCCGGGCCTGTCCTTAACGGGCTCTATCGCGTCTTCGCCTTTATCCAATAATTTCAAAATTAGTTTGGCAATTTCAATATTGCTCTTTTCGCAATTTCCGCCGACACAATATGTTTCTCCGATTTTTCCTTTATGCAAAATGAGATCAACCGCCCGGCAATGATCTTCGGTAGAAAGCCAGTCACGGACATTCAATCCGTCGCCGTAGAGCGGAACTTTTTTGCCTTCCAATAAATTAGTTATGAAAAGAGGAATAAATTTTTCGGGAAACTGATAAGGACCATAATTATTGGTGCAGTTGGAAATCGTGATTGGCAAATTATGAGTATGGAAATAGGCGCGAACCAAGTGGTCGGAAGCCGCCTTGGAAGCTGAATAAGGACTTCTTGGGTCGTAAGGGGTAGTTTCTTTAAACGGCGCATCGTCCGGCCCCAGGCTGCCGAATACCTCATCGGTTGAAACATGATGAAAACGGATATTCTTCACCCGCGCCGCCTCCAGTAAAATCTGTGTGCCCAAAACATTGGTTTTAATGAAGGGCGAGGCGTCCAAAATCGACCGGTCAACATGGCTTTCGGCCGCGAAATGCACGATGGCATCAGCTTCTCCGACTAAACCATCAGCCAATTCCCTGTCGCAGATATCACCTTTCACAAATTTATACCGAGAATCATCCTCGACATCTTTCAGATTTTCCAAATTGCCGGCGTAAGTCAAAATATCCAGATTAATAACAGAATAATCCGGATATTTGTTCAGAATATATTTAATGAAGTTAGAACCGATAAAACCGGCTCCGCCGGTGACCAAGATTCTCATAAATTTTATTTGTTAGCCTAAACGCTTTTTGTATTCTTCCATAACCTCAATAATTCTTTCCTGGATCGGTTTTAGAACAACACCTTCCGCCTGAAGTTTGTCGGTGTTCAAAATACAATTAGAACGTATTGCCTTGGCTAATCCTTGTTTATATAATTCTTCAGCGGGAATAACCTTAAATTCGTGGTCAGGCTTGACTATTCTTTTATAAATTTCCACGATTTCGCTCGGCCTTATAGTGCCCGGATTGGTTACATGATATATGCCCACTCGCCGTTTATCTACCAAAGTTTTCAATGCCAGCAAAAAATCGGGTATGATGGTGACTGAATTTTCGGTATCAATCACATTGGGATATTTAGAGACCTTATCAATATAATTCCTGAAATTTGGCTCAACATCAATTGGCAAGCGCAGCCTTAAGATCAGAACCGGAAAATGCCTTAAGATTGAATCTGTCCAATATTTTGTCCAAGAATAGAAGCTTGGCGGCCGCGCTTCGTCATCTTCTTTCCAGCCCGAGGATGGTCCGCCTTGGGCGGAAAAACCCTTCCCGTCCGGACCATTGCCCTGATAAATGCACCCGCTGCCAAAATGAACCCAGTAGATATTCCTTTCCGAGCAAGCCTGTAAAATATTCAGGGGCAACGTTACGTTGCCGGCAATAGTTTCAGTTTTGTGATTCTCGCACCAATCAATGTTCGGACGTCCGGTTATTCCCGCGGCGTTAATTACAACTTTTGGCTTCTTTTCGTCCAGTTCGCGCCGGATCGCCGGCAAATCCAGGCAATCCGCGTCGGAAATTTCCGCGCCATCCAAATAGTTTTTTATTTTATTGGCAAGCCAACCGGCTTGGCCAAAGATTAAGTATTCCATATTTATTGCGCCAATAAATAGCCCATTATTTATTGCGCCAATAAATAGCCCATTATTTATTGCGCCAGAAAACTCTTTATCGCGTCGCTCGGCACGACTTTCAAATTTCCGCTTTTATCCACCAAGGCTACCCCGGCCACCTCACCCAAAGTAGTTACTATCGGCGCGCCATTAGCCTCGCCGGGTTCTTTCTCTATGCTAACGGAGAAATTTTTGCCGGAAAAAGACGCGGCGATTCCCCAATCAACGAATTTTTGAAAATTATTTGGAACATTGATTCCAAACAAAACTATTCTCGCGCCCAAACGCAGTCTGTCGAAATCGGCCCAAGAAACAACCGACAGATTGGATTGCTGAATTTTTAATAAAACTAAACCTAAGTCATCGTTCCGCTTGGCAACCTCGGCCGGAATAATTTTTCCATCGCGGACAACGGTATATTCATAATTTTTCGCCGGAACAGTTGAGCTGGCCGCGACAATCAAACCGTCGCTCGTAACCAAAAAACCGGTTCCGTGCAGCCAAACCGTCGGCAAGAGTTTTTTCGTTACTTTAGAAACCGCTGGTTTGCTCTTGCTGATTATGCCTACCACGGACGAATCAATTTTGCTAATTGCGTCTTCAACCGCCGTATCTTCGCGGATAGTTTTCTCCTCCGTTTTCTGAATTATCGTGGTTCCGCTATTGCCGTTTTTCAACCAGCTTATCTGGTCGAAAGGCGACGTATGCTTAAGATAAGGAGTTAAAAACTGGCTGCCCAAAATTCCAGACAATGCGCCGATAATGACCATAACAACAAAAAACCAGAATTTTTTCATATCTTTTTAATGTCATGCTGAACTTGTTTCAGCATCTGACAAACCGGGGGAGATCCTGAAATAAATTCAGGATGACGATTCTTAATATTTGCACTCCAATCATACCAAACAAAAACCATTTCCGTCAAAACAAAAATACCCCGACGCAATGGTCGGGGTGGCTAAAAAATCTTTTAAGGAATGGCGCTAATTACTGCTGGCGCCACTCCACAGTTCAACTGCCGCTACAACAGTGAGCTACGCGGGGAATGGCGTAACGCTTCACTCTATCACCTCCTTTTTTGAAACTTTCATTTAATCAAAATCTTATCGCCTATGGCATCGACTTCAACTTTCTGCCCCTCCTGAATTTTTCCGGCGATTATCTGTTTGGCGATTTCGTCCAAAATCATCTGCTGGATAACCCGCTTGAGCGGCCGGGCGCCATAGGTCGGGTCATAGCCTTTTTCAACTAAAAACTTCTTTGCCTTGGGGCTGACTTTAATTTTGATTTTTTTATCAGCCAAACGTTCAGACACGCGCGCCAGCTGCAAATCGATTATCTTGGCCAAATCATCTTTAGACAAGCTATGGAAAACGATAATTTCATCGATTCGATTAAGAAATTCCGGCTTAAAATGTTTTTTTAATTCCTCGAAGACCCTTAATTTTATCTCTTCCGATGTTTCCTGCTCCGGTTCTTTTTCTCCGCCCGTCAAAAAACCAAGCGAAACTTTTCTCAATACTTCGTTGCCGATATTCGAAGTCATAATAATGACCGTATTTTTGAAATTAACCACTCGACCCTTAGCGTCGGTCAAACGGCCGTTATCCAAAACCTGCAACAAAATATTAAAAACCTCCGGATGCGCTTTTTCAATTTCATCAAAGAGAATCACGCTGTATGGCCGCCTTCTGACCGCTTCGGTTAATTGTCCGCCCTCTTCATAACCGACATATCCCGGCGGCGAACCGATCATCCTGGCTACGGCGTGCTTTTCCATATATTCGGACATGTCGATTCTGATGACGGCGTTTTCATTGTCAAACATAAATTCAGCCAACGCGCGGGAAAGTTCGGTTTTCCCGACGCCGGTCGGGCCCAAAAACATAAAGGAACCGATCGGCCGATCTTCTTCCGACACGCCCGCCCTGGCCCGCCGCACCGCGGCAGCCACGGCCCCAACCGCTTCATCCTGCCCGATGACCCTTTTATGCAGCTCGTCTTCCATTCTCGTTAATTTCTCGGCCTCGGATTCAAGCATCCGCTCAACGGGAATACCGGTCCAGCGCGAAACAACTTTGGCCACATCTCCTTCGGTAATTTCTTCCTTCAATATCGGAGATCCTTTTTGAATTTCCGCCAGTTTTTTTTGCGCGGATTTCATTTCTTTTTCCGCCTCCGGGATGCGGCCGTAGCGGATTTCCGCCACTTTCTGCAACTCGCCGGAACGCTCGGCGATATCCGCTTCCTGCTTTAATTTATCAATTCGCGCCTTTGATTCTCTTATTTTAGAAATAATATCTTTTTCCGACTTCCAGCGCATTTCCAAACCCTGCGTCGCTTCTTTTAACTCGGCTAAGTCTTTTTCAATTTTCCTCAACCGAGATCTGGATTCCTGATTTTTCTCCTTTTTAAGCGCCTGCCGTTCGATTTCCAGCTTCATCATTTTCCGCTTGGCTTGATCAAGCTCTGTCGGCATGCTGTCGATTTCCATGCGCAGAGCGGAGGCCGCTTCGTCCATCAAATCAACCGCCTTGTCCGGCAAAAAACGGTCGCTGATGTAGCGGGTGGATAAATTGGCGGCCGCCACCAACGCCTGATCAATAATCCTGACGCCGTGATGAACTTCATATTTTTCTTTAATACCCCTTAAAATAGCAACAGTATCGTCTATCGACGGCTCTGTAACCAAAACAGGCTGGAATCTGCGCTCCAGGGCGGGATCTTTTTCAATATATTTCTGATATTCTTTTAGCGTGGTAGCGCCGATCGCCCTCAATTCGCCGCGCGCTAAAGCCGGTTTCAATAGATTGGAGGCGTCAATTGAACCCTCGGCCGCGCCTGCGCCAACCAAAGTATGGAGTTCATCAATAAATAAAATATATTTGCCAGCTGAACGGTCAATTTCTTTTAACACTGCTTTAATTCTGTCTTCGAATTCTCCTCGGAATTTAGTGCCGGCGATTAAGGCACCCAGGTCCAGCGCGATCAGCTCTTTGTCCTTGATCGAATCCGGCACGTCCCCGGCGGTAATTCGCTGCGCCAGACCCTCGACAATCGCGGTTTTGCCAACACCGGCCTCGCCGATAAGAACCGGGTTATTCTTGGTGCGTCTCGACAAAACCTGCATCACCCGCCTGATTTCCTCATCACGGCCGATAACAGGATCCAGCTTTTCCTTTCTGGCCAATTCGGTTAGATTGCGTGCATATTTTTCCAAAACCTGGTATTTACTCTCCGGCTCGGCGTCAGTTACGTGCTGAGCCCCCCTGACATCGCCTAAAATCCCCAACGCCCCTTCTTTCGTAACTTCAAACGATTTTAATAAATCCTTAATCTTTGGCGAGACCTCAAGAATGGCCAGAAATAAATGTTCGCAGGAAATATATTCGTCCTGCAAATTTTTCGCCTCAGTCGCGGCTTGATTTAAAACGCGGTTCAATTCTTGGGTAATAAAAATCTGGCCGACCGCGACGTCGCCGGACATCTGCAACAAACGAGTCATTTCTTTTTCAATTTCCGCCTCAAGAAAAGGCATGTTAACTCCCAATCTTTCCAAAAGCGGCACAACCACCGTTGCCTTTTGAAAAATAAGCGCGCTTAAAAGATGAATGGTATCAATCTGCTGATGATTGCGCTGGGTTGCCAAAATATGCGCGTCCCTTAACGCTTCTTGGGCTTTAATTGTAAAACGGTCTATTTGCACGAAAACATGAAACATGAAACATGAAACATGAAACAATCAAGTTTTCCCTCTGCGAGGGACCACCCGTAGGGTGGCAAGTTTTAAGTCTCGAGTTTCAAATCTAATTTCTTTCCCCCAATATCACTTTTACTATATTTTCTTTTCCATCCCTCAAAATCTTCAGCGTCGCTTGACGTTTGGATTTTGATATTTGGATTTATTTAGGATTTAGAATTTTGAATTTGTGATTTCGCCAAGCAGTCTTCTATCGCTTTACGCAGCGCGTCGGCCGCCATATTCGAACAATGCATTTTAATCGGGGGCAAACCGCCCAGCTCGCCAGCCACATCCTTGCGGCTGATTTGTTTCGCCTCCCGAATAGTTTTTCCCTTGGCCAATTCGGTAATCATCGAAGAAGCGGCAATGGCCGCCGCGCAACCCAAAGTTTCAAATTTAACCTCTTCAAGAACATCGTTTTCCCGGTCATCGCCGCCCACCCTTTTTAGCTTGATAGAAATTGTCATTTCGTCGCCGCAGGCAATATTGCCAGCCACGCCTACGCCGTCCGGATTCTCAATCTTTCCCATGTTTTGCGGATTCAAAAAATGTTTTATTACTTTTTCGGAATAATCTACCATAAGAATGCTAATAAAAAAGCTAATAGAAGCTAATCAGTCGCTAATAAATTTTAACGTTGGGGTTGACAATCCGCCTATAGCGCACGCCTTCCTTGGCGGGGTTTATTTTCCGCTTATCTTGCGCAATCGCTCAATAATCCCGGGCAAAACTGCCAACACTTGGTCGATTTCTTCTTTAGTCGTGTATTTGCCCAAACTGAAACGCACGCTTGAATGATAATCTTCAGGACCGAGCCCTAAAGCGACCAAAACATGCGACGGTTTCAAATCGCTGGAAGCGCAGGCCGATCCGGTGGAAACGGCAATGCCCTCGAAATCCAAAGCCAGCAAAATCGCTTCCCCCTCGGCGCCCGGAAAACTGATATTAACATTATTCGGCAATCTCTTTTCCCGCGAACCGTTCAATTTGGCGTTTGGCACGTCTCTCAAAATACCATCAATTAACTTATTTTTCAACTTTAAGATTTTCTCACTCTTAAATCTTATATCTTCATTCGTTCCGCCGGAGGCGGATCCGCCTTGGACGGAAATTCTTGCTATCGCCTCCCCCAACCCCACAATCCCCGGCACATTATGGGTTCCGGCCCGCATTTTAGATTCCTGACCGCCGCCATCCTGGATTCTGGCGATTGAGGTGCCCTCTTTTACAAAAAGCGCGCCTACGCCCTTTGGTCCGTAAAATTTGTGGGCGGAAATTGAAAGCAAATCAACTCCGAGTTTACCAACGTTGCAATCAAGATAATTGACCGCCTGCGCCGCGTCCGTATGAAAAAATATTTTATTCTTCGAGCCCGTCGAGAAGTTTTCCTTATTTTTATTTTTTATCAAATCTCCAATTTCTTCAACCGGCTGAATCGTCCCGATTTCGTTGTTAGCGTACATGATCGAAACCAAAACCGTATTATTCCCTATCGCCCCTTCAATCTCTTCAATTTCCACCAACCCCTCCTTATTAACGGGCAGATATGTCACTTCGGCCGAACCGTCTTTTTCCAAGGCTCGACAAACATCCAAGACGCTGGAGTGCTCTATCGCCGATGTAATAATATGCGGCCTGCTCTTGAAACTTGAAACTTGCTCTCGCTTGCGAGGAACTTGTTCTATCTTGAAACTTTTGATTACGCCCTTCACGGCCAAATTATTACTTTCCGTCGCGCCGCTGGTAAAAATAATTTCTTCCGGCTTGCAACGCAAAAAATCGGCCACTTGTTTTCTGGCCGCCTCAACTGCTTCGCGCGCTTCTTTGCCAAATTGATGCGAAGACGACGGATTGCCGAATTTTTCGCAAAAATACGGCTTCATCGCCTCAAAAACTTCTTTGTCAACCGGCGTCGTTGCGGCGTAATCAAGATATATTTTTTTCTTTTCGTTTGACGTCATATTAAAATTTTAGCCAAAATAAAAGACGGTGTCAAACGAAAACCGCCCGAGAGGACGATTGAATAATGAATCTCCCCCGAGCTAACGCTCGGGGCATCTTCTTGTTCCGCCCCAACGGACGGGGCATTAAGATTTGAACAATAAACGAGAAGTCTGATTTCCAAACGTGATTTTTAAATTATTTGGTCAGATTATGCTGCTGAAGAAGAGATCGCATCTGCGCATTGTCTTTTTCTACATTTATCACCCTCTTTTCCATGTCATCCAAACGCTCTAAGTCCGCTTTTTTGCTCAAGCTGTTTTTCAATTCCTTGATTTCGATTTTAAGATTGTGCAACTCATCGTCTATTCTCGATAAATATTCAAAAACGATTTTGAAATTATCATTTGTTTCTTTTCTGAAATTCAAAAACTCTTGATGATTGCTGTCAATCTTTCCGCTCAATTCTTGGTGCGCCCGATCGTTTTTTTCATCAAGCACCTTATAGCCATCCACCAGCAAATCCATCTTGGAATTCATATCTTCCAGAACGACTGTCAAATAGTCCTCCTTTTTTTGATAAGAGTTTCTTTTATCCCGATGGTTTTTTATGATGGAAGGCTTTTTCATAATCCAAGTAAACGAGTGAAACGAGTTTAAAATATCCCCAGAGGTATAATTAAATCGTAAACCAAAATACAAGATAATGCAACAGGTTGTATAATGCCACCCTATTCTGGACTCTTGAGGTATTTTAAAATTTGGCATGC
>CAYYTW010000039.1:0-9898 GCA_964474765.1 uncultured Candidatus Saccharibacteria bacterium | reverse complement strand
AACGCCATGAGATTATGGTCTCAAGGAGTCCAGAATGTATCTGGCATTATGCAGTCAGCGTGTTGAACTGAGTATAATTTTTTGATAGAATAAAAGAAAAGAGCGGACGATAAAAATATGGCAGAAAAAAACGGGCAAACAAAAAATCCAACACCCTCTCTCCCCCGCCTCGATGACTTTCTGTTAAATCTCCAGACCAATAATTATTCCCAAGAAACAATTTATAACTACGAAAGGGATTTGAATGTCTTTACAAGATTTTTAACCGAGTCCGGGTTTGATTTTGATAAAATTACCAAGACAACTATTTTGAATTATAAGGCCTATTTGATCTCTCGAGACCGAAAGACCGCCAAAGAAAACCTTGGCGAAAAAAAACTCGGCTCTTATTCAATTAATCGAATGCTGTCTAGTCTCCGTTCCTATCTTAGATTTCTGATTGAGATGGACTACCGCGTTCCCGTGCCGCCGGAAAGCGTCAAGTTGATGAAAACCCAAAAAAAACATCCGCAAGTGGCGGAATTGCCGGAATTGATAAAATTAATCGAGGCGCCAGACCAGTTCGAAAAAAATAAATTAGTCGCCCTAAGAAATAGAACTATTTTAGAAGTTCTTTTCTCTACCGGTATGCGTATTTCGGAGGTCACCAATCTTAAAAAAAATCAAATTGATAACACCGGCAGGATTTTTATTATAGGTAAGGGAAAAAAAGAACGCTTCGTATATTTAACCCAGCGCGCCCACGAACATTTACAAAATTATCTTAAAACAAGAAATGATACTCTCCCCTATCTTTTTATCCCTTACTCCGGATTAAACAACACGAAAAAGGACAAAAAGATTTCACCTAATTATTTACAGGAACGCATTAAAAGGTATAGAGAATATTTAGGGATTAATGTGCCGACGTCGGCACATTCGCTCCGGCACGGTTTTGCCACTTATTTGGCCGAACAAGGAGCCAACCCAGCCGCCATCCAGATTCTTTTGGGCCACGAGTCGCTTAATACCACGACCCGTTATGTTCACGCTTCGGACCGTTACGCCGAACAAACCCATCGTAAATTCCATCCGCTAAAAAAATGACCCGGCTAAGCTGGATCATTTTGAGCCCTCATCACATCTATGCGTCTATCTTTTACCACCATGGAAACCTATCAACAGTGCCCTCTGAAATTTAAATTCAGGGAAATTGATAAAATTAAAATTCCTCAAACAAAAGAGACTTTTTTTGGCAGCTTAATTCATAAAGTATTAAGAATGCTTCATAATACCAATCGGCTTGTTCCGCCCACCGAAGAAGAGATGCTCCAATATTTCAGCCAAAATTGGAAACCAGAGTTATTCGTTGACGAACAAGAAAAATCAATCGCTTTTTCCCTCGGCGTTAAAATTCTTAAAAATTATTACGCAAAAAATTATCCAGGTCAATTTCAAATAGTTGATCTGGAAGCTCGTTTTGAAGCACCGATTTTTGATGGAACTGAAACGCACTTAATCACCGGCATTATCGATAGAATTGATAAATTGGAAGACGGATCTTTTGAAATTATCGATTATAAAACAACGAAAAGGATGCCGGGGCAAAAAATTGTTGACAATAATTTGCAGTTGGTCGTTTATCATCTAGGCGCTCTAAATCGTTGGCCGACTGTTCTTAACGACGGCCGGTCGGTCAAACTGAGTCTCTATTATCTACAGCACGGAGAAAAGCTTTCTACTTTTCGCACTGCCAAACAGCTTGAAGAAACCAAAGAAAAAATTTTGCTGACGATAGATAAAATTAAAACTGACATCTCGGGTGGAAAATTTGAGGCCTTGCCCGGACCATTGTGCGATTGGTGTTCATATCAAAAATATTGCCCTTTGTTTAAACATAAATTTAAAGAAAAAACGCCGGCCGATGAAGAAATAAAACGTCTGACGGAAGAATATTTCATTTTGAAAGAGCAATCCGATAAGAATAATGGGCGTTTAGCGGAAATAAAGAATATTATTGGCCGATATTATGATGAAAGTGGTGTCGAACGGATCTTTTCTGATTCCGGCTATCTGACGCGAAGCGCGAAAAAAACTTTCACCTACGACGTCAACATTTTAAAAGATATTTTGGAGCCCATAGGTAGATGGCAAGAAGTATTGATGGTCGACGCCGCCAAACTAAAAAACGTAATTACTTCCTTGTCTTCATCAAAAAAGAGGTTGATTGAAAAGGCCAAAAAGATTGAAAAAGAAACAAAATCCATTATCGCCACGAAAAACAAAATTACGAGATCCTTCGGGCTTCGCCCTCAGAAATAGCACCCCCGAGGAGCAAGCTCCTCGGATGTCCGGACTTTCATGACATACTATTAACAAAATTTTTAAGGCGTGTTAATCTGACTATACTGTAAAGCCCTTTGAAAAAATACTTCCTAGAAAAGGAGTGATTATATGAAGTACCGAATGATTGTCTCGATGGCTTGCGTGTTTCTTTTTACGGCTTCTTTATTTGGTTGCGCCGGGTTGCCAGCGACCACAGGAGGCACAACAATACCACCCGTTACGCCGCTGACGCCTGTTGCAAAAAAAACTACCGTCAGCGAAAGATATGGAGAAAACATTTTTTATAAGAATTTTTCCGATATTACCCAAAAACTTATACCCGGACAACTAATTGAGGTGCCCGTTGATTTGGCGGAATATTTTATCGCAAGATCACCAAAGGTCGCCGATCTCAAGCGCTTTGAAAAAGAATTTTGGGAAGAAGCCGGAGAGCTCGGTTATACAAAACAGGAATTGCAAACAGCGGACGCGCCAGAGGTGATTATGGCGATAGTCGAAACAGTCGCATCAAGAATTACTTATTTCAATGTTGATGGCGATAAAAATTTTAAAGCGAGATACGGAAAAGATCTTCTTCAGATGGATACCTATTTCCATTTAAAACTGGGTGATTGCGATAAGTACCGAGATATAACCATTGCGCTCTATGGAATTATCAAAAATTCTTTTGATGTCGTTAAAAAGAGAAACCCTAATCTAACTAATGTTTATTTATCGGTCGAAAAGCTTGGCGGCATTATTCGTAATCACGCCTGGGTCACCATTGTTATATTAAGGGAAGATTCACTGATTATCAGCCAGATCGACCCGACCTTTTATGACAGCACGGACGTCCTTGAGGCCGAAAACGGCTACCATATTATTTTGGACCAAAACGCGTTCAGGGCATACTTCTATCAGGGGTTAGGCGACAAAAACATTGAAAATTTTTCCCTTTCGTATCGTATTTTTAAAAAAGTCTATGCCGGAATGACAAATAAAAAAATTATGGATGAGCTTCTGCGCGGCGCGAGTTTCGGCGCGGTAAGACTGGCTTATTATTATCCCCAGGAAGCAATCGCGGAAATCAGCTGGATTAATGAACAATATCAGGCGAAAAATTTCCGCCGCTATCTCGACACACTGCTTTACCGTTCGTATAAAATTTATTCGCGGGCCGGCTATAAACAAACGGCGGAAATGTATAAAAAAACGCTATTGAAAGAATTTCCAAAATCTTTCTGGGTCGGACAGATTAAAATAGATGAGAAAAAAGACGAGAAAAAATAAAAATAAGAAAAAGAAAAAGAAAAAAATAACGAGGGCAAGCAATTGCCCCCTTTATTTTTCTCTTTACAATTTAATAATTCCTTCTGTCGCCTTGGGCTCGAAAGGAATATACTTGGAAACCAACCGGGTAACATTGTCGAGCTTGTCGCAAAAAACTTCAAATATCCACATCCCAAGATATGGAATTAGGTCTTTTTCCGACAGATATTCAGTCTGGTCTTCCAAACACGGCACCAGAAAAGCTACCATTCCTTTATGAATCATGGCCGTAGCCAGGTGCAAATGACCCAGGAGCATAATTTTCGCATCGGAAGGAGAAATAATCTCAACCAAGTGCTCGATTCTTTTCTGCAACCGGTAAGTTATCCCATAGGGGATTCCGCTTTTGGGATGCACCAACTCAATTTTGATACCGTTCTTTTCGACGATGCCTTTATGGTCGCCCAGATACCTCAAATTATATAGTCCGTGAAGCGGCGCCATTTTCACAAATGTATCGACAATGTCATGACCGCATTTCTTGAAAAATGCCAGTTCGTGGGAAGTCCCGCGCACAAAGAAAGTAGGAATTTTCGACTTTGGCCAAACTTCCAGGCCATGATTCCTCTGCTTATCGGCTCCATGAAATATAAGCTCTCGTACTTGCCCCGGATAAGCGTCTTCTCCCTCGAAGACATCACCGGAGTGAGTTATGATATCAACTTTCTCTTCTTCGGCAATCCAGTATGTTTCAGGAAGCAAATCGGCCCTTGCCTTCTCGTGCCCAAGATGAGTATCAGCAATAGCTGCAACCTTCAAAGACTTTGTATAAAACCTTTTAATGTCCAGGGACTGCGCCACTTTTTTGAAATTGCGCATCAGACGAAAAGCGTTTCTGGCAAGATCAAATTCTATCTGATAGCCATACTGTTTAAGCCGCTCGATTAACTCATCAACGTAGTTATCAAATTTCTTTAAAAGACGGGAGATCTCGCCTCGCCGCCGCGGCTTGTTTTTCAAAAATTCCAACACAGTTCTCTCTTCTTCGGTCAGCTGCGACACAAATTCAAGATTTTCCAAATAATCATCGTTTTTATGATAGGCGGTTAAATCCCGCGCATCACGGATTATCTGAATAAGATTGCCTTCCTTGTCGAATTCAAGAGTGATTATGACGCAACCCAGAACCGGTGAAGCGTGCCTTTTCTTCTTGGCCTTTTCCGCGCCAGTTGCCCGACACAAGCCAGGAAGCGCGATGCTGTCAAAATCATTATATTTTCGGCTAGCAATGGGCAGGCGGCGCGGCATATCAATGTAAGAATTGATACCTCCGAGCAAAACAAGCTGAAACGGCTCCGAATGCTCAAAGGCATAATTCACGGCTTCCTGAAAGCTTTCCTCGACACCCTGTAATGTGTGCGACTTGGTGTAGGCTGTTTCGTTACCACCATGAACCAGGACAACTTTATACCCCTTGTTGCCGATGTCGAAAGTGCTTTTTCGGTCACCGCAATAAGCTAAGTCTGAACGAAGACCGGCAATAACTTCTCCGACATTTTTGCCGTCATCTTTGTCTTTGAAAGTTAACTCGCGCGGACCGTTAATGAAATAGGTCTTGAATGACGCCTTGGGAATCATCGAAACGGCGTAGCCGATCTGCTCATCCGCCGTCGTCAAGAAATAGTCTTTTTCCTTATTTTTCAAAGGCTTGCCAGCGACTAAATTACCGGCAATCATCGCGAAGAATACTTCCTCTTTTTTCCCGATCTCATAAGCGGTAGCCAACAAATCGCTCTGCTGGCTTTTAAGACCTAGGCATAGATCGGACAGAACCAAAAACTTAATTGAGCGTTTGGTGATCGGCGGAAGGATAATCAATTCACCCTCGGCCGGCTCTCTTCTTAAAACCACCCGGCTCTGCTCCACGCCCTGCTCAACGACGACATCATAACCCTTAAGACGCAATCCATCGATAACAAGAAAAACATCTTCTTTGGGAACCTTTAAGTGCTCGGCAAGACCGGCAACACTCTGCGAAGCTTTTTTTAACAAAACCAGGATGCTTTTTTCTTGCTCCGCCAAATCTCCTACCGTAATTTTACCGTTCACTTCAGTAAATTGTTTCTCGGTAGGCGTTAAAACATTTCTTAGATGCTGTGGCGAAATTTTGACCCCGAGCGAAGCAAGCTGCTCCTTAAATTCTTCGTTGAGAATCTGCGCAAACTGCGAAGAGGTAAACGACGGACTGTCGTTCCTCAAGAACCGTAAGCGCTCCATGATTTCCGGTAATTCTTTAACAATCTTATGCCACTGAGTTTTGGGTTTTTTAGGCGTTTTCGCCATCTTCTCGTCTCTGCTCATTTCTGGCCTCCTTGCTTGTCGTGGTTTTCTGTCAATTTTACTAAGATTGGTTGTCAAAGGGCATTTTTCCACCTCAAAAACTCTATAACAAACGGCGCGGTCAGTCAAGTACATTGGGAGTTGGGTTGCTCGAGAAATACCCGTACGGATTATTCACCAAACTCCCCGTATTCTCCCCATATTCTTCCTATCGATGCTATTTCTGACACTCCGAACAGAAATGCGCGCCGCGGCCGCCGATCTTGATCCTTTGAATGATTGTGCCGCATTTAAAACATTTTTCTTCTTCGCGCCCATAAACCTTCAGTCGCGGGACAAACGCGCCCGGATTTCCTTTTGCATCAAGATATTGGTCAGTCGAAGAACCGCGATATTTAACGGCTTCAAACAAAATTTCTTTTATGCCTGCAAAAAGTTTTTTGATTTCTTTTTCGCTTAAAGTACTAATAATTCTTGTCGGCCTCACGCCGGCGTAAAAACAAATTTCATCAGCGTAAAGATTGCCGATGCCGGCAATAAATTTTTGGTCCATCAGCGCGAGTTTGATTTTCTTTCGCGATTGCTTTGAAAGGCGAACTTTAAAATCTTTCAGCGAAAAATCTTTTTCCATTGGCTCCAGCCCGTAATTTTCTTTTTCCAAATATTCCGGCACCATTTCGATTTTTATCAGTTTCACAAATCCGAATTTCCGCAAATCGTTGTGGAATAATTTGCTGCCATCGGTAAAAGTATAAATAATATGGGTATGTTTATGAGATCCTGAATCAAATTTAGGATGATGGGTTGGTTGATATATTAACTGCCCCGACATTTTAAGATGAATAAGTATGCTGGACTCGTTGGACAAATCAGTAATCAAAAGCTTGGCCCGTCGTCTGACAGCTTTTACAGTCGCACCTATAACCGTTTTCTTGAAAACATTTTGGCCAACCTTAATCATGCGCGGTTCAAAAATCTCCACGCTTTTTATCTTCTTGCCCACTATGGCATCCGATAGTTGTCTTTTAATTGTTTCGACTTCGGGTAATTCTGGCATTTTATTATTTATCCAGCGTGGCCGCCAATCCTTCAAGGGCTGATAAAGGAGCGGCGCCGGGCCAGACAGCGGAAATTATTCCGGATTTATCGACAAGAAAATGCGCGGGCGTTCCGCTGACTTTATAATTTTGAAAAACACTTCCGTCCCGATCAATTAATATTGAAAAATTAATATTATTCTCTTTGCCGTAATCCCGTAACACCGAGAGAGATTCGCGATTATAAATAGCGAAGACGGCAATCAGCCCGCGGTGAGCATCGACAAATTTCTCAAGATCGGACAACTCTTGCTGGCAAAAATCGCAATTTGAGGCGGCAAAAACGAGCAAAACATTCCTGCCGCGCAATTCATTCAGAGAAACATCTGTGCCATTGATGTTTTTTAAGTTGAAAAAGGGCGCGGAAAAACCAACCGTAGGCGCAACCAATTCGCCGATCTGGCCCTGCCGCAATAAAGACACCTCTGTTTGTTGCTTTTTTTCTTTATAAAAAATTCCTACGGCAACCATAACAGCGGCTATCAAAATTGCCAGAGGGATAAGATAAAAATTTGATTTGGACATATATCTTGTCATATTATATTAAATTCTCGGTTTCGCTTGAAGAATAATTATAACACTCTCCCACGGTATTTAATAACTTTTTTTCATTTATATTTTTAATCTTTCGGTTCTCCATCACAATCTGTCCATTTATAATCACGGTTTCCACATCGCTTCCTCGGGCGGAATAAACCATGTTCGAAAGAATATTATAAGCGGGTAAAAGATGTGGCTGCTGAAAATCGACAAGAATAATGTCGGCCATTTTCCCTTTTTCAACAGATCCGATATTTTTTTCTTCACCGATGGCTTTGACGGCATTAACGGTTGCCATATCTAAAATAATTTGCGCCTCGGCCACACTCGGATCTTTTTCGGCTAATTTGTGGATAAGCGCGCTGAGCTTCATTTCTTCGAATAAGTCCAAATTATTATTAGAGCAAGCGCCGTCAGTGCCCAAACTGATGTTTACCCCGGCCTCGGACAATTTTTTAAGCGGCATCAAACCAGAACCAAGCTTCATATTGGAAACCGGACAATGCGAAACATTAACCTTGTTTTTCGCCAACAAGACAATGTCTTCGTTTGTCGGGTGACAAACATGCGCAACCAAAGAATTTTTATCAAGAATTTTATTCTCGACCAAAAGTCTTACCGGTGTTTTTTGATATTCTTTGCGACTATATTCCACTTCGGCTTCGGTTTCCGCCAAATGAGTTTGAAGAATCATTTTATGCCGATTGGCCAATCTTTTACATTTCTTGTAGGTTTCGAGCGATGTCGACTGCAACATGTGCGGGGCAATAGAGAATTTAATCATTTCTTCACCCCTCCATTTCTCTATTATTTTTGGCGCCGCGGCTAAAGATTCGTCGGGACAAGCGAATTCGGGCGCCTTAAAATCTATCACCGGAATCCCAATGTTTGCCCGCAAGCCCAGCTCTTTAACCGCTTCAACGATGGCATCGGCGAAAAAGTAACAATCCACAAAGCAAGTGGTGCCGGATTTGATCATTTCCAGCCCGCCCAGAAGCGAACCCCAATAGATATCGTCGGCCTTAAGTTTGGCCTCAAAGGGAAAAACCTTTTCAAACCACCATTTTTCAAGCGGCATATCGTCGGCATAGCCGCGCAAAAGCGTCATGGCTAAATGGGTATGGGTATTAATCAAGCCGGGCATAACAACCTTGCCTTCGCCATCGATTATTTTTCTCGCCTTCTTCTTATATAATTTTTCCATCTCTTGGCTGACACCAACGTCCAGAATTCTGCCACCCCCAATGAAAACAGCCGCGTTTTCCAATATCTGACGCCTGTTATTTTGCGTTAAAATTGTTGCGTTTTTTATCAAAATCATATATAACGACTATAACAGGTTTTTGCACTTTATAAAAGAATTCCCGTACAAAAACGGAGGGTCGTGCTATGCCAGAAGCAAAAAGCGAGAGAGAGCGGCTAATAAAAGAAGTTTGCGATGCCAAAATAGTAGTGGTGTACCCGCCAGTGATTGGTGGACCATACTCCAGAATTCTTCTTTGGCCGATAAGCGATAACCGTTTAACTGATTTTCTGCGCGGATTGAATTTAAATCATAAAATAGTGCTGAAAGTAATGCTGGAACTTTGTTATGGAAGGGATGTTGCGGCGGAATACGATAAAAAATCTTTTCAATTTTTGGCAGATACGCTTGGCAAATCGCTTATTGTTTTAAGCCGCGGAGAATCGGGGTTTAAGAAAAAATATCTTATCTTTCATTCACAGGAATCCCTTTTCGGCCGGCCAATAATTTGGCTTAAAAGCTTATTTTGGAAAAACATTTCTAGGGATTTGAGGTAACGAAAAACTTGCCGCCCCGCGATGTCATGGGGTGGTTTTTTATTGGAATGAACCAAGTTCTTTCGGCGGCTTCATCTCCGACGACGAAGTGTCGGATATTTCGCCGCCGAAAATAAAAATAGGGGCCTTATGCCCCCTTCTTGGTGTCAGATGCACCAAGTTACGCGACCAATTGGAACGGCTTACGGTCTAACATGCGGATCGCCAGCATTTTTTGGCCGATCAGTCGACGATCGTCGATTTCGAACATGGCTGCCTGAAATCGGTCGCCCAAGATGACTTCCTTCATGGCCACCGTAACCGCCACGGCATTATTGGCATCCGCCATCTTCGAAAGAAAAACATCAAACTTGTCAATGGCATCGGGAATTTCTGCTGTCACGTCTTCGCCTGCCGCCTTTCGCGTCGCAAGCCCCACAAGAACCCGCTCCATTTCTTTCGCCGCTTGATACACCATCTTGCCCCCGACTTCATGTTTTTTTAAATTGCTTGCCTGCTCGTAAATTTACCTTTGAAGTGCACCACTCGGGTATAATATAATTGGCGAA
>CAYYTW010000038.1:0-10029 GCA_964474765.1 uncultured Candidatus Saccharibacteria bacterium | reverse complement strand
ACGCCATGAGATTATGGTCTCAAGGAGTCCAGAATGTATCTGGCATTATGCAGCCGCGCTTGAATGAGTTTGGTGAATAATACCTTTTGACAACAAAAAAGACGTGAATCTTGGTATACTGAAGATGTAGGTCGACAATTAACCAATATCACGCCTCTTATGTATACCAATCATATCCCAGTCTATGCCTGTTTTCAATGGCTCAATCATCCACAAGTCGAAAATGTTCTTTCCAAATTCCTCAAACCTCCCGAGCGAGGCAGAAAAGGATACGATAAAGTCTTAATGTTCAAATGGCTGATCTACAAGCATTTGATGAGCTGCAGCTACCGGGACTTGGAGAGCATGACCGGCATTGATTACTCAACCCTTATCAAGTTCAGGCAAAGATTGCTTTTAACCCATTGGTTTTCCAGGGCATTCCATCTGTTTTCTTCAGTCATTGCCAAGAATATCGGTTCAATTACTGCCATCGTTGATTCTTCGTTCGTCGAGACATATTCTAAGCGCGATGAATACGGCTCCGAATACTCCGGCTACAAAAAGAAAAACGGCTTTAAACTGCATCAAATCATTGATTTTAAAACGCGGCTTCCTTTGCTTCAGGCCATGACTGGAGGCGCGCGGTCAGACATTGTCTGGGGCGCTTATCTGATTCGAGCCGCGCCCGAGGAATTGAGGATAAACGGATTCTTGGCCGACAAAGCCTACGACAGCGAAGAATTTGTCAGGAGTTTGCATCAGAAATGGAAAGGAATTCAAGTGGGAATTCCTGTTCGGTCTACCATCCATGAACGGATAAAACCCTGGTCGCCTCCAGTTATCCTCAACCGACGGGCTAAAGAATCAGATAGATGTCTTAAAAAGTCCTTTCTCAACAAACGAACCGAGATTGAAAGATATTTTTCCAGAAAAAAGAGAGTCTTCAATCTTGGTGAAGAACGCACTCGACACCTCAAGAATTTCCGCGCTAACTGTTATATGGTCGCCATCATGGAAATTCTTGAGTGGTCGACGAAGTCGGAGATATTGTTGTATTATTCACCAGACTATAGAAACAGGTAATATTTATTAGTGGCAAAAATTTGTCAATTGAGTTTTTGCCGATTGGAACTACATAACTTACACGAACTGATTTCTAACGGGGTCAATAGTCAATTTTTATACTATGATATTTTTGGTAAATGAAACAAAATCAGGATAAAAAAATTATCGTTGGGATGTCGGGCGGAGTTGATTCTTCCGTGTCTTTGGCGTTGTTAAAAGAACAAGGCTGGGTGCCGATCGGAGTCTCTTTGAAGTATTCGGTCTGGCACGATAAAGAAAATATTTTGCGAGAAAATATTTGCTGCAGTGCGGAATCTTTCCGTCTGGCGAAAGAAGTTTGCCGGCGGCTTGACGTTCCGCATCGTGTCATTGATGCTTCAGGGGAATTTCAGAGAACGGTAATAGACTATTTTATTAAGGAATTAAAGAGGGGCAAAACTCCAAACCCGTGTATTATTTGCAATCGGTATCTTAAGTTCAAAAAGCTTTTTGAGGTGGCGCGGAAAGAGAGAATCAACTATGTCGCTACCGGCCATTACGCGCGTATAAAAGTTTATCCCGAGCGAAGTCGAGGGAGCAAATATGAACTTGTTGAATCCCGCGATAAACAAAAAGACCAGACCTACTCTTTGTGTTTATTGCCGCAAAAATGGTTGAAACACATCGTTTTTCCCTTGGCTGATTATAAAAAAGAAGAGATTTTAGAGCTGGCTAAAAAACGCGGTTTCGATTTTTATCTCAAGCGGAAAGAAAGCCAGGATTTTTGTTTTGTGGCCAATAAGTGCTTAAATTGTTTTTTGGAAAAAGAAATTGGCCGGAAAGCGGGATTGATTCGGGATACTAATGGCAATGTTTTAGGGCAACATTCCGGCCTACATTTTTATACGATTGGCCAGAGAAAAGGGTTATATTTACCGAATGGTCCCTACTTTGTTGTGGGTAAAAATATTAGAAACAATGCTTTGGTGGTTAGTAAAAAAGAGAAAGATCTTTGTAGTCGCGGTGCGGTTTTATCTCCCTATAATCTTGTTTCCGACAGAATGCTTGGTGTTTCAATGTCCTCCTCTCCTCAGACGAGGGGAGGATCTAGGAGGGGTGTTGAAAAAAACTTTATTGAAGTCATGGCTAAAGTTCGTTATTCCGCGTCGCCGGCTCGAGCTATTCTAAGGCCATTATCGGGCAATAAAATCGAGCTAATTTTTAAAAAACCGCAAAAGGCGATTACCCCCGGCCAGTTTGCCGTTTTTTATCGCGGCAATGTTTGTTTGGGCGGGGGCAGGATATTAAAAAATATTCTGTAGGTGAAGTATTTTGTGTATTTGACAATGTTTTGGCGGACGGTATAATTTATTCTATTTATATACGATCGTAATCATAGAATATATTAGAAAAAATCCAGATGCTTGGATGCTTGGCAGGTGTTTATTTGTTGCTCCAGGGACGTTTTAATTCTTCGGGCAAAGGAAGATTCAATCTTTGCAGAATTTGCCTTGATTCTTTTTCGTCGGCCGGTCGAGGTTGGCAGTAGTTTTCGATGACCACTGGCAGAAATGAGATGCCGGTGATTTTGTCCTTGGTAAAAAATATTTTTACGGTTAGGCCCCTTTTTGTGTCTTGCGACCATATTTGGTCGAAAACAAAATTTCCCAGGCTGTAGAAAATATATTTACCTTTGTATTCCTCCATTGTTTGAACGACATGCGGATGGTGGCCGATGACTAAATCAGCGCCGGCGTCAATGGCCGCGTGGGCAAAATTTATTTGATAGCTGTTCGGCTTGCTGGCGTATTCGTCTCCGGCGTGCATCGAAACAATAACGAAGTCCGTATTTTGTTTTGCTTCTTTAATGGCTTTGGCCATTTTTTCGGCATCCATAAAGGCTGTGCCAGCGCGGCTGGCAGTTGCTCCATATGAGGTCGGCACTATTTTCGGATTTTGGTAGGCAAGAAAGGCAAACTTTACCCCGTTAGAAGTCTGATGCGTCAACGCATCGGCATCTCGCTTAGCGGGATTACTTCTAACGGGGTTCATGCCTTTCATTTCTGTGTAAACCGGTTGATAGGCTTTCTGGTCGTTTTCGCCGGCGCCGACATATTCAATACCGGCTTGTTCAAGATATTTAAAAGTGTCTCTCAGTCCCTTTATTCCAAAATTCATCGTGTGGTTGTTGGCAAGCGACAGAAGGTTAAATCTCGCGTCTTTTAACGCCGTTTCCGCGCCGGGGTTGGAGCGGAAAATCATTTCACCGCTTGATATTTCCCGTCCGGTGGTAATCGGAGTTTCCAAGTTGCCGAAAACGATGTCGGCGCCTTGGAGATATTCTTTGATTTTTGAAAGAGGGTAGTCTGTGCCGTGAATTTTGGTCATTCTTTCTACTGAACGGGAAAAAGATATGTCGCCAACCGCGATTAAAGAAATTTCTTCTGTTTCTGGGGAGATTCCTTCTGTTTCTTTGGCAAGAATTGCGGTGTTGCTGGCAGTGGGCGGAAGTAATTGCTGTTGGATCTTATTTTCGATGGAGGCCAACTCTTTTTTGTCTAGAAACAGATAGCGATTGGCCATAAATGCTCCGACAATTGAAAAAGCCGCTAAGAAGATAGCGGCTATGGCAAGCTGTTTGTTCTTGAGGGCAAATCTCGAGTCCTTGATGGCTTCAGGTGAAGAGTTTTGATTATTTGACTGGTCGGTCATTTTCATTCTTTCGTTTTTAAGGCTTTCTCAAATTTTTCCTTTTTCGCGGTTGCCGTAGCGTAACTTATCGGTTTGTTCCCGCAAAGATAATTATCTTTCTTGGAGTCTTCAATTACGGAATTGATCCAAAGCTTATCTTCCTCGTTTTTTAGCATATCTTTGGCTTGCTCGGCGCTGGCAAAGGCGCTTAGAAGTGCTGCCTCGCCCGGTGTCAGATCGATGCCGGATTTTTTGTATTCAGCGCATAATTTTTCGTCTTCCTGCTCAAAAAAAGGCGTGGTCGCGCGAATGGCTAAGATTTTTTCTCTGCCTTTGCGGTTAGCCAAAGAACAACATATCCGCGGCTAAAAGCGTCTCGGAAACCACTTCGCCATCGGCAGGATGTGGATGTTTAAGCTCTGATTTACCCTTCTCTCTAAGTTGCGCATTAACTTTTTCTAAAATAAAAGTCATAAAGCCGGGGTGCGGCCCCATGTGTCTTTTGATCGCGTCAACAACCACGTTGATGGTTTGCGTTTTTTCTTCCGCGGAATAGTTTTTGCCCAAAATTGTTTCGACAACTTCGGGAGATTGTTCCATAATTCTGCCCGCTTTGCCCGCGCTTAGTTCGCCGTGGGCGGCCAGCATGTAATTCGGAATGTCGATTACTTCCGAGCTTGGCTGGTCTAATTTGGTTAAATCATGCAAGATCGCGGCTACCTCTAACATTTTAAGCTGTTTATCGTC
The DNA here is from genome assembly GCA_964474765.1 of uncultured Candidatus Saccharibacteria bacterium. GTDB lineage: Bacteria > Patescibacteriota > Minisyncoccia > Portnoybacterales. The sequence goes on along the minus strand of CAYYTW010000038.1, from coordinate 5,565 downwards.
GAGTCCTTTTTCAACCCTTCTCTCGATACATAAATCTATCACATCTATAACATGTTCTTTTAAAACCCTGATCTGTTCAGGGTCTTTCGCCATAAATGGGTTGGGGGATTCATAGCGCTTAAAAACCAGATCTAACAGCGCGCCGAAATTTTCTCTGGCTTCTTTTTTCTCATTTTCAACGAGCTGCTCCTTTTCCATTTTAGTTGCCTCTTCTCTTTTTTGTGTTTGTTCCATAGCGGTCTTGTTTACAACGTAGTTATCGGTCTTGATTGAACAATGCAAAACTTGCCATTTTCAAACGTCCACTCGATGTCTTGCGGCGACTTATAATAATTTTCGATTTTCTTGCAAATTTCAGCCAGCTTCAATATTTTCGCGTCAGGTAATTTTTGTTTTTCTTGTCTTGATTTTAAGACTTGTTTCTCGGCATTGCAATTTTTGCCTCTCGTAGTCATTTTTTCCTGCCGGCCGATATTTTTGTCTAAGATTGTCTTGCTGTTTTTGTGAATAATATAAGTGTCGGGGGTGATAATTCCGCCAGTAATTGCTTCGCCCAAACCATACCCGGCCTCGATCACTATTTGATCACGACTTTTAGTGACGGGGTGCGTCGTGAAGCAAACGCCGGAGATTTCCGCCTGGATCATTTTTTGGACTACGACAGCCACGGAAACCCCAACATCTTGTAAATTATTTTCGAAACGATAAAAAATCGCTCTTGGCGCGAAGAGAGAGGCCCAGCACTTCTTCACGTTCTCTAAAAGATTGACCTTCGTCGTATTTAAATAACTTTCCAGCTCGCCGGCCTGGGAGGCAATGGATGAATCTTCGGTTGTCGCCGAACTGCGAATTGCCACACATTTTGTTTTGAGTCCGGAAAATTCCTTTTTTATCTCTCCCGCGGCGTTTTTTGGAAAATCTGCGTTTAAGATCAAGTTCCGAATCTTTCCCGAGGCCACTTCAGCAGAATTAATATCATCGGGTTTAACATTTTTAATAATTGCCTCAATCTTTATGTCTAAACCGGATTCTTGTAAGAATCTTTCAAAAGTTGGTGTCAAAATGACAAAACCATCGGGAACTGGAAAATTGGCTCGTATCAGCTCGCCGAGGGAAGCGCCCTTGCCACCCGCGATATTAATATCTTGTTTCGATAGGCATCTAAGCTTTTTAGTAAACATTAGCCAGCCTTCTTGATTATTTTTACTATTCCTTGTTTTGCGTCCATCTCTATCAAGTCTCCATCTTTAAAGACGCTGGTGGAGATTTTGGTGTTGACGATGCAGGGTTTTTTTAATTCACGAGCTACAATTGCCATGTGGCACAATAGGCCGCCGAAATCGGCGACAAACGCCGCTGCTTTTTTCATCGTGGGCAAAAAGTCGGGGCTTGTTTCTTTGGTGATTAGAATTCCCCCCTCTTTAATTTTTGAGAAATCTTTTTTATTCAATACGATCTTGGCCACGCCTCTTATCTTCTTTCCGGCGCAACTTACAACTAAACCCTTGAGCTGAACGACCCCGTTTCGTATTATAATCTTTTTCTCCACCGCTTTCTTTCTGTCTCTTATTGAGGTTGCTCTCAAAAACTGAATGGCAGTATCAATGAATATGACTTTTTCGTTCAATGATTTTGAGGATTTTGCGAGCTTCTGAATTTTTCTTACTTTGATAACCCACTCTTTCAATCCAGGGCTGTCTTTGCGGCAAAAAGCCTCCATCTCTGCTATCGACTTATCCAGCGCGACTGAAATCTTCGAAAACAGGGGATTTATTAATTTTGGATTGTGTCTCCCAAAATAATTGTCTCGCACCAGGTCATCTATCTCATTCCAATATTCTTTAAATAAATAATCGAGGCCAATTCCCCACTTTTCTTTACCGCCTTTTTGTCTTTTGAAATTTGTTTTCGCCATCTTTTGTTGTTTCTAGTCGGGCTGCTGGAAATTGCCACCCTACGGGTGGTCACCCAGAGGGTGAAACCCGGCTCATACCCATCCTTCACCCGCCTAAATTTTGATTGTCGGAGTGCCGGGAGTCGAACCCGGGTCGCACGCACCCCATGCGTGTATAATACCGTTATACGACACTCCGAATTCCTGATGGAAATCAAGGTTCTGCGAGGCGAAGTCTTGCAAGTTCTTTAATTTTTGGTACGGGGCCATGCGTGTATAATGGCCGTTATACGACAGCCCGCAAAAAACTAAAATCCCTATACCATATAGTAGCACAGGGATTTAAGCTTTGTATATAAGTGTGTTCGATGGGTCGATACGAACCTCATTTCTTTTTCTTGCCTGCCGTTTTGATGCATTTGGCGCAGGCCTTAACTCGTTTGCCGTTAGGCGGGGTAAACCATTGGAGGTTGGGGTATTTTCTTTTTGTGGAGGTTGGGTTATACTTACCTCGAAGCTTGACCAAAGCGGTGGCCTTGATTGATTTTTTTTGACATAAAGCACAAGTTCTAGACATAGATTTGAAGTAAACGCAGATTTAGTAAAATTAAGATAGATTTAATATATCATTAGAATTTTTATTTGACAACCCCGTTATGGTTTTACAATCAGCAATTTTTCTCTACGTAGTCATTATCTTTTCCGCCATTATTCATGAATACGCGCATGGTTTGATGGCTTACTGGCTGGGCGATCCGACAGCCAAGTATTCCGGCCGGCTGACGCTAAATCCTTTAGCGCACATTGATCCTTTCGGAACGGTGATTTTGCCGATAATGCTCTTGTGGATGGGCGGATTTTTCATCGGTTACGCCAAGCCCGTGCCTTTCAATCCTTTAAATTTCAGGCACGAAAAAAGCGGCACGGCTTTGGTCGGTATCGCTGGACCGGCCAGCAATTTGCTTATCGCGGTGATTTTGGGACTTTGCGTGCGCTTTTTCGGAAATTTTTGGTTTTTGGCATCCATCGCTCCCTTGTTGTCTTTTATCGTTTTAATCAATATCTGGCTGGCTTGTTTTAATCTTATTCCTTTGCCGCCGCTTGATGGTTCAAAAATCGCGATGGGATTGACGCCGAGATCGTGGGGAAACTTCTTTCTTAATTTGGAAAGGACGAGTTTTATCAGTTTGATTGTCGCTTTGGCCCTGGCTATGACAGTTTTGCCTTACATCGTGCCGCTTGTATTTAAGTTGATTGTCGGCCAGACGGCAATCTTTTAATAAAGACACTAATTAAATAATATTCATTTACCAAAAGAACTAACGACTTGAGATTATCAAGACTTGCTGTTATTGACGCGATCGCGTGAATAACGACATGTTTGCACCGATGGCTTATCCGCATGCTTCCAATCTAATATTTCCCCTTGATAATTACCGCGTCAACAGTTATAGATTCGGGCAAAAATGCACTTATCACAAAGTTTTTTGGGGTGTGCATCTGGGGGAAGATATCAATAGGCCGTCGGGAACCAGAGTTAAAAGTATCGGCAGGGGAAGGGTTGTTTATTCGGCATTGCATCCCGGCACGAAAGAAAAGGGTAATTGGGGTAATATAGTTATTATCGGCCATAAGCACCCTAAAACAAAAAAAGTTTTTTATTCTTTATACGCTCATCTCAATCGGCGCAATGTCAGGAATGGTCAGAAGGTGGAAATGGGTAAAGTTATCGGCGTTGTCGGCAAGAAAAATACTTCAGCTAATGGCTGGTGGCCCGATGAGCATCTGCATTTTGCCATTTATATTGGTCCGTGGAAAAGGAAGGTTTTGCCTGGCTATTGGAGGGAAGATCAAAAATTAACAGAATTATCGTATTGGGAAGAACCGACAGAGTTTGTCAAGAAATACCAATAAGGAGGAGCAGATGACTGGTTGGTTAAGGGTTGGCGGTATTTTCTTTGGTTTAGTGTCTTATTTTTATTTGATGTTTATGGGCGCAGTGCTTGTTTTGTCGTGGATAAACGGGATGGTTTAGACTAAATGATTGGCGCAATCTGTCAGTTATTTCCCCGTTAATACCGCGGGGATTTTTTATTAGTTCTCGGACAAAATTGCCGCAAATTTGATAGATTTCGTTCGTCCCAAAACCGGGGCGGATTTTTTATCGCTCGTTTTTTTTATGAATTCTAAAACAACCACAAAACGAGACGCCGCGAAGCAGCGAAACAACCTGCCTGCCGGCAGGGAAAATACCTTGAGTGTCCTTCGATAAACTCAGCAGGATGGTGAGTGGTGTCAAACCATAGGCTCGAAGGGGGTTTATATCACCTTAATTGCTTCTTCGATTGTGGTGATACCTGTTAATATTTTGTCTAAGGCGTCTTGTTTGAGAGTTTTCATATGGGCGCTCTCGGCGTATTTTTGCAGTTTGATGGGGGGCGCCTTTTCAATAATAAGAGAACGTATCACGTCATCTAATTCCAACACTTCAAAAACTCCGATTCTTGATTGAAATCCTGTCTGGGCGCATCTGTCGCAACCAGCGCCTTTAATAAAGGTGTGTCGCGCGTTTTTATCTAATCCAAACAGTTTTAAATAATTTTCCGCTGGTTGATACTCGCTTTTGCAATACGGACAGACCGTTCGCACGAGGCGTTTGGCTATAACGCCATTAAGAGCGTAAGCAATCAGACTGCGTTCCACTTTCATTTCAGCTAATCGTTCAATTGTGCCGATCGTGCTATTTGAGTGGATTGTTGAATAGATCATTTTTCCAGTGAGAGCGGCGCGCACAGCATATTCGGCGGTTTCGGGATCGCGGATTTCACCGACCATGATCAGATCGGGATCTTGTCTCAGAATGGAACGCATCGCCGAGGCGTAAGTTAATTCTTGTTCAGGTTTCATTTGCGTCTGGCGCATTTCGTCAAATCTGAACTCAACCGGATCTTCCAGGGTGATTATGTTTTTCTCTTTTGTCTCTTGCCGTTTTAATAGTGAATACAGTAAGGTTGTTTTGCCCGAGCCAGCTGGACCGGTAACAAGCGTCATTCCGTATGATTTGGCCATAATTCGTTCGACAGCTTCTAACGCGTCTTTGTCCATCCCGAGTTCTTCTATGGAGAAGAGCATCTCGACCCTATCTAATATTCTTAAAACCGCCGTTTCTCCGTCTCCGTAGATGGTGGGGAAAGTGGAAATTCGAATATTAGTTTCTTTTGATTCCGCGTCGGGCGTAATTTCAAAGTGGCCGTCCTGCGGTACGTTGTGTCTGGTAATATCAAGCCCGGATAATACTTTAAGTCTGTTTAAGATTTGTTCTAATTGGTTTGCCGATCCCAAGAATTTTTCCCGCATAATTCCATCAACGCGGAATCTGATGCGCATTCCTTTTGCGAGCGGTTCAATATGAATATCGGAAGCGTCTTCTATGAGAGCTGTTTTGAATATCATTTGAAGAATTTCTTCTACGCTTTGATATTCTTTTGTTTGTAGATTTGTTTTTTGGTCCATGAAATAATTTAATCCGAGTTCTATTTTTTATTATAGCAGAAAAATAGAAATGACAAAATGCGTGCGGCTTTTTGTTAAATGCGACACCCCCTCGTACACGGGGCGGGGTGCATAATGCCAGATACATTCTGGACTCCTTGAGACCATAATCTCATGGC
>CAYYTW010000037.1:0-10166 GCA_964474765.1 uncultured Candidatus Saccharibacteria bacterium | reverse complement strand
GCATGCCAAATTTTAAAATACCTCAAGAGTCCAGAATAGGGTGGCATTATACACACACTCGACAAATTATGTTAGAGGTGATATGCTTTTGCTTAAAGTAGTTATGTCGACTTTGTGGAGGAGGAAGCACCTTGATACAAATTTGTATAATTTTAGGCGGTATCGTGGGTGCGATTATCGTGCCGATCCTGATGGTAGGGGCATTGAAAGATGAGATAGAATCTCTCGTGGGAAAAATCTTATTGGCAATCTTCACCGCGATGCTCGGACTCATTGGTGGAGTGCTTTTCGGATGTGCATTCGGTTCTTGCCTCGAGCTCTTTATAAAAACCCTGCTTTACTAAAATATGTAACTAAGAACGGCTACCGCCAATGCCACTTAGCGGCTTGGCGGTTTTTTTAATTGGCGATTTTCCTGAAAGCGTCTAATTTTTCGCTCTGACCCAATTTTGCTTTTGAAACGGCTCTTTGTAAAATTCCGATTGATTTTTCATATTCTTCTCTATCAACCGGATAAGGATAGCCGTCTTTTCCGCCGTGGGCGAAAGAATATCGGACCGGGTCGCGATAGGATGGTTTGGCGCCATAGATAATTTCTGAAACCAACGCCAAAGCCCTTAAGGTCGCCGGGCCGGCGCTTGTTTTCCCAAGCAAATCCTCAAAGCCATTCAACTCTTTTTCTCTGGCGCCGATTAATATTTTCTCCACCCGCTTATAGTCAAAGGGCAGATATGGAGCAGGGGAATTATAATCGGTCGGCAGATCAAGGATCGGCAGCCTCTGAATGCGGCTTGGCAGTTTTTTCTCGCCCATTTTCTTCAAATCTTTCAAAAGCGCGTTAAAATTATCCTTCACCAGCCCGACGCTGTAATCCCGCGTTTTCCCGCTCTCTTCGGCAACTAAATTAAGTGGTTTGACTTCCATGTCGGAACAAATTGCCGCGTGCGGCTCCTCCACAAACGAATCGATATTCTCCAAATGCCAATGGTAACGTCTGGCTTTTTTTACATCCGTATTCATGCCCTGCTGGACAACGGTCCAATTACCGCTTTTGGTGAACAAAAAAGAGTGGTGATAGAGAGTAAAGCCGTCCTGCAAAGCCGCGCTATCAACCTTGGCGCTCATTTTACTAGCGTAAACCAGCTTCGACGCGAATTCAAAGCCAAACCGTAAGCCATAATCCTCAATTTGTTGAGGAGTTTTTCGCGATGTCTTACCCTTGCCGCCAGCAATAAAAATTCCCAAATCTTTTTCCGTTCCATACAGCGCGTATTTAAGGGCGCCGCAAACAGTCGTGGTCAAGCCGGAAGAGTTCCAGTCGAATCCCAAAAGAGAACCGAATGACTGGAAAAAGTGCGGATTAGCCATTCGCCCGATGAATTCTTCGGGACCGAATTCATAAACAATCGCTTCTGTTATCAATCTTCCCAGCCGCGTCATCTTCTCAAACAGCCACCGAGGACAAGTCCCGTAGTCTAATGGAATATTGGCAACACCAGTTCTCATTTTTCTAACTTGCTGTTATTCACGCGATAGCGTGAATAACAGCAAGTTCATTCCGCAAACGCACCTTCTGGTTTATTATATTCTTTTGAGCTTAAATTGAAAAACTTTAACCTTTTTTGCTTTCGGCGAGGATTTTATAATTAATTCTTTGGCTTTTTTAATCACTTCGTCGTCAGCCACGTTTCTAATTAGCGCGCTCGGACCGATAAAATTTTCCGGCTCGATGACAACGTCTTTTTTCTGCCTACCCTGCGACAGCTTTTTGTTTTCTTCTTCGCTCCTGCCCAAAATAATTTGGACATCATTCACCCAAAAATGTCGCCCAACCTTAACCAATTTTGCGTCATTGAGATCAAATTCTGGCTTATGCTTAATCAAATCTTTCATTCTTTCAACAAACCCACCTTGGGTCAGGGCGCAGCCGCCAGCCGGAGTGGGGTAGTTGGAAATGCCGAATTTTTTTGCCAGATCCATTTGCCGCTTTCGGCTGCGGCCGGAAATATCCATCAACTTATCTCTAATCACCAATCCTTTAACCTCTGGCATAGTCGACTGCAATAATTTAGCCGAAAGCGGCCGCAGCAAATAACCTTCCAGGCCAGCCTCTTTCTCAATGATTTTCAATGCTTTTTTGTGCTGCGACATTGGCCTCTCGCCCAAAACTTCGCCGGTTGCGACAAAACTAAACCCTTCATTTTTCATAATTTCGCCGGCTTTTTTCAACATTAAGGCGTGACAGTCAATGCAGGGATTAAGACCAACGCCATAGCCGTATTTCGGCTTCCGGCGCAAAAATTCTAAAAACTCTTCGCTGATATCGATTTCGCGCAAATTGATTTTTAACTGCGCCGCGGCTTTTCTCGCCGCCTCGCAACCAAAAAAATTAGAATAAAAACAAATTCCCTCGACTTCTATGTCCTGCTCCAACAATAGCTTGACTGCCAGAGTCGAATCCAGCCCGCCGGATAACAAAACCAGGGCTTTTGTTTTCCCAGTGTCCTTATTCATGCACATAAATTAACATTATGCTGAATGATTTTCAACAGAAACAAAACAACTCTTTTCAGAGCCATTTTCCCGTTACATCTCTATATTAAAAATTTATAACAGGTAGTTATTGTGCTTCCTCCTCAAGCCTAAAATTGGTTGTAATCTCTTTGGCAAGAAATTCGTCAACTTCTAAAATGGGTTTGTTAGAAAAAGCCTGTATTTTATCTCCGATTTTTAAATCCGGCAATTTCGCGGAGCTGAAAAGCGTGCTGCCATCAAACTTCACTTTATACGTTTTTGTCGTAGTCATTTCTTTGGGATGATTCGAGAAATAGTTGTCTTTGATAGCCGCTAAATCAATAACTTGAGCATTAACAACAATTACTCTCTGGCTAATTGACGTTATTTCTCCAACAATATCTTTTGTGTTTTTTATAAAATCTTCTTTCATAGTATTGACTGACTGTTCTTGATTTTTCGGCCTAGCGTTCTGTTTGTTGGCAACGGCTGGCTGATTAATTGCTTTGTCCGCTGTGGAGCTTTCTTGCTGCTTCCCGATATAATTTTCCACCTTATCAATGGATTTTTGTTGAAAAAACAATACAAAACCTGCGGCGAAAACAAACAAAATAATGGCCGCGACTAAAATTTTTTCGAAATTATTCATGTTATTCAAAGTTATTTACAAATAGCGCTAAAATAAGCCATGCACTGCACAATGCCTGGATGCAGGTAAGTCATCTGCCACCCTAAATAAGCATTGCAGTCATGGATATTGTCATGATCAGCTCCTTGGGTTACTCCTGGCAAACCGGTAGCATACCAAGCAGCACAAACATGCATACAGTGGGTACCAGAAGGACAAGCGGTATCAACATAAATATAATTATAAGAAATCACTTTGTCGCAGGTTTTTCCCACAGACGCACAAGCGCCACTGCCTGTCCAGCCTTGCCACGATTCAGCATCAAGCACGACAGGCTCAAGGCCACCAGTCAAAGCGCTTAAACATTTAGTGTTGCCGCTAATATTTACACAAATGTCGCCGCCATTTTTGGTTTGAGTTATCGGCCCAACATTTATCGGCGCGTCAACGTTCTTGCCGGGCGGAACGGATGTCGGCTCGGTCCAGACGGCGTAGGCAATACCGGCAAACAAAACGATGGCAGAGACAACAGGTAATAATGCCTTAATGAAAATTTTAGATGAAATTTTTTTCATGTTTTTGGAAAACCACACCAATGTTTACTTTTATGATACCCCCCCCAACGGTTGTCAAATTTAGTTTTCCACATGTCAAACCAAAGTAGAAATTTCATACCCCGAGCCATTTAGAAATTTCATACCCGATGAAATTTAATTGACTGAAATAGTTTGTTTTGATTGGACAAACGATCTTCGCCAGGGATGATCGGCGGGCGGCTTCCAGCCAGATTGTTTGCGCGGAGTAAGAGCGGGCAGTTCAATGTTGATTTGTTTCTTAGGCCTTGCGGGCAAAACAGAATAATTCAGATAATGTCCCTTAAAATTGATTTTAATACTGTTGTCCAAATGCTCCTCAACAACAACGGCGTCTTTCTTGTAAACAGCGATTGGCTGCTCTCTTTCAAGCTGGAAGCATCTGTTTTCAAACATAACCGTGTAATCATTGCCCACCTTTCTCAATGACTGGCGCGAGAATATCCGGGGCAGTTTCTTGTTCAGCCGTTCATTAACCTTTCTGTGCAAGTCGGCCTTCTTGCTGGGCATCACCGCGAATTGGGCGTTAAACTTGGGCAGATATCCTTCCAAGAACTTGTTGGCGTCCTCAATGGTTGAGATGCCGGCCAATCTCATTTCCTTGACCAGTCTGTCTTGCAGGGTGCCGAATACTCTTTCCACCCGGCCCTTGGCCTCCGGGCTGTGAGCGGTGATCAATTCTGCGCCTATTTGCCTTATGGCTCTTTCAAATTGAGTTTTTAATTCGCGATTATCAACAGCATTCTTGTGATTAATCTTGTAGGTGGAAAATTTATCAAGATAAATAGATAGCGGAACCCCGTTTTTTCTGAAATATTCCATCCAGAACTTAAATACCGCCATGACGCCTTCGTCGTAATCAAACTTGGCCTGGGTTATATCCGGCCGGTGGCGTCGTCGATACTTAACAGCAGGCACAGTTCGCCGGCGCGATCCTCGAGTCAATGATGGTATGAACCGTCGAATTGCTGCATTTCGCCATAGTTATCCATTCTCGGCCTCCAGAAACGCATTTTCTTCGGTTGTTTTCTTGGTTTTATCTTCCGCAACCCCCAGCGGACCATTAATTGGCGCAGTGATTCATCGCTAATTGTTATTTGATGATTTTCTTCTAGTTTTTCGACGGCAAAGGTTGGACCGAAATCATAGTACTTTTCTTTAACTATCTTTTCTATTGTCTTGATTTTTTCTTCCGATGTTCTTCTGTTGCTTTCTCGGCCCCGGTTTTTATGGATAACGCCCCTGGCGCCTTCTTGAATAACCCCTGCCTTTATATTCTTCACTTGCCTGATTGTCAGCCCTATCTGCTTAGCAGCTTCCGTGCCGTTAATCTGGCCGGCTACAAGACTCTGGATGATTTCATACCTTGATAACTCTTTATGAGTCATAGTGATTAATCGCTGTTCCATAATTTTTGCTTAGGCTGCTTTAATTATTTAGCTAATCGACCTAAACAAATTATGGCGTGAATCATCGAGGTATGAAATTTCTACTTTGGTATACTATGAAATTATCATTTTGGTACGACAAACACGCGGGGGGGGTTACCCCCGCTGGACGATTTGTGATATAATAAATAAATAGGCTGGTTAAAGTAAAATTGTAAACATTTTCGTGAGCCCCAAAGATATTTTATCACAATTAAACTTTCTTTCGCAGTGCCAACAGTATAATTTAAGCCTTTGGCAGTGTCCCTCATTTTTAACAGTTATAATGGGCCTCGTTACGATTGGCACAATGCTAGGAACCTATCTTGTTGCCTATTTCTTTACAGACCAGCCGGAAGTTGTAGCCCTAATCGTGATTATCGCGACCGGAATCATTTTTATTATCGGTCATTTCATTATTAGCAGCTTTGTCTATTTAGCCGAGGCTAATCGAATGAAGTCGGAGTTTGTCAGTATCACTTCGCATCAGTTGCGCACGCCGTTATCCGCTTTGAAGTGGGCGCTTAATTTGCTTATGGATGAGCAATGGCAGGAGTTGGATCAAAAACAGAAGGAATACCTCGAAATTATGAAGATTAACAATAATCGGATGATTCGGTTGGTTAATGACTTGTTGGATGTTTCCCGAATTGAACAGGGACGTTTGGATTTGAGGTCGGGAAGATTTTCTTTAGACGACATAGCTCGCAATTTCGTGGCCGAAGTGATGCCGATTGCTGAAGGGAGAAAAATCAACTTGGATTTGGAAGTTGAAGAAAATTTGCCCGATGGCTGGGCTGACGCCGAAAGAGTTCGTTTGGTACTTCAGAATCTGGTAGACAACGCTATTAAATATTCTAACGATGACGGCGCGGTCAAAATAAGGTTGAGTCGGCTCGGAAATTTTTTGAAATGCGAAGTCCGGGATAACGGAGTCGGAATTCCCGAGTACCAGAGGGCGGAAGTTTTTCAAAAGTTCTTTCGCAGCGATAACGCCAGAAAATACCAGACAGACGGCACCGGCCTGGGTTTATTTATCGCCAAGGGAATTATTGACGCTTCGGAAGGAGAAATAGGCTTTTATTCCGAAGAAAATCGAGGCAGCACTTTTTGGTTTACTATTCCTATTAAACACTAATAAAAAACGAATTTAAGCTAATCGAAAGCGAATATCCACTATTTTTATTGGCATTTTATTCGTTTCAATTCGCTTCTTATTCGTGAAATCTTATGGCTAAAATTATATTTGTTGAAGACGAGCCGACGCTACAAAAAACCCTGTGCGATGTTTTGTTGCGCGAGGGATATGATGTTAAAACCGCTTTTGACGGCGTCACGGGACTCAAGATGATAAAGCAGGAAAAGCCCGACTTGGTTTTGCTGGATTTGATTTTGCCCAAGATAGATGGCTTTTCCGTTCTTCAGAAAATGAGGGACGATCCGGAGACCAAAGACATTCCGGTTATGATTTTGACCAACCTAGAGGGAAGTTCTGATATTGAGAGAGTGCTGGAATTGGGGGCTACCACTTATTTGGTCAAGGCAAACTATGAATTGCGTGAAGTAGTTGATAAGATAAAGAAGACGTTAGAGAAATAAATTTGACTACCGACTGCGGCTAACCGACTACGGCTATTGCGGTAGTCCGTAGTCCGTAAGCGGTAAGCAGATAGATGCGCGTATCCGATCAACAACTTAAAGCATTTTTATTGGATGCCGGTCTGGTAACCGAATCGCAACTTGCCAAGGCGGAAGCGGAGGTTAAAAAACAACAGCGGCGGCTGGGTGATGTTTTGGTCCGTGGCGGGGTGGTAAAGCCGGAAGATCTGGCAAGGCTGCAGGCCTATATTTTGGGCATCCCTTTTGTTAGTCTCGAAAAGGAAAATATTCCTCGAGCGGTGTTAGAAATTATTCCAGAAACGGTCGCCAGGGAACACAATATTGTTGTTTTCAGGAAGTCGGGCGGCAATTTGGAAGTAGCCATGCTTGATCCGGAAGATTTGCAAACCATTGAATTCGTCAAGAAAAAATCTAATTTAAAGATTCTGCCTCGATTGACTAATGAAATCAGTATTAAAAACGTTCTTCAGCAGTATCAAAAGCCTTTACAGGCCGAGTTTGGCGAGATTATTGACGGAGAACTCAAAGCAACAATCGAAACGGGGGTGGCTCCGGACGAAGATTTGGAAAAATCCGCCAAAGAATTGCCGATTATCAGAATCGTTGACGCTCTTTTGAAGCACGCGATTCTTCAGAAGGCCTCCGATATACATATAGAGCCGTATGAAAAAGAGGTGGTCGTCCGCTATCGAATTGATGGTCTTTTGCGCGATGTAATGGTTTTGCCGAAGCAGGTTGCCTCGGGTATTGTGGCGCGGATTAAGATATTAAGCAATCTTAAACTTGACGAGCATCGCCTACCGCAGGACGGCCGTTTCAAGGTGGAAACCGATGATTATAGTGAGCGGGACGCTCACTCAAGCTTTGCTTATAAAATATCGTTCAGAGTTTCGATCTTGCCGGTTTACGACGGCGAAAAGATTGTCATGCGTCTTTTACCCGAAGATTCCAAAGGTTTTACTTTGGAACGACTGGGGTTTTTAAAGAAACAAATAGAAATCGTGGAGCGGAATATCAAGAAGCCTAATGGCCTGTTTTTGGTTACCGGTCCGACGGGTTGCGGCAAAACCACCACGCTTTATACGATGATGGACATTCTCAATGTCCCGGAGGTTAACATTTCCACGGTGGAAGATCCTATCGAATATCGCATACCCAGAGTTAACCAGACGCAGGTTAGCCCTAGAATCGGCCTGACCTTTGCCAATGGTTTGCGGTCTTTGCTCCGTCAGGACCCGGACATCTTAATGGTGGGCGAGATTCGAGATGATGAAACCGCTTCGCTGGCTATTAACGCCGCTTTAACGGGGCACTTGGTTTTATCGACGCTGCATACCAACAGCGCCGCCGGATCTTTACCCCGACTGATTGATATGAAGGTCGAGCCGTTTCTTATCGCCTCCACGGTTGATTGCATTATTGCCCAGAGATTAGTTCGTACTTTAAATCCCGACACCAAAGAAAAATATCAATTAAGCGACTCGGAAGTTAAACATTTAAGCGATCGATTTAATCTAGATTCCGTTCTCACGGTATTGAAAAGAGAGGGCTTGATCGGTCCCAAGGCGACCTTCAAGACAATCGAATTTTATCGTCCCAAAGAATCTCCTGATTGTCCGGATGGTTACAAGGGCAGAATGGGCGTTCACGAGGTTTTAGAAGTGACGTCGGCGACAAGAGAAATGATTATTAAGGGCGCCACTGCCGATCAGATTGAAGAGCAGGCCAAAGCGGCAGGAATGGTTACGATGTTAGAGGACGGCTTTATCAAAGCCGCCCAAGGAATAACTTCGATTGAAGAAATTTTGAGGGTAACGAAGGAATAGAAGCTGATTAACGCCAACGAAAAAACGCCAAACAACGCCAATCCGGCGTAAATTGGCGCGGAATTATTGGCGCTTGGCGGCTTCTATAAACAATTGCCTACTTATTTCTATACTGCCAAATCACAAGATGGCAAGGAGAAGTCGGGGCGAATTGAGGCGGCTTCAGAGCGCGAATTAGCCCAACAGTTGCGGCAAGGGGGTTATTTTTTAACTTTTGTCGCGGTAGAAGGGGGGCAAGAAAGCGCCGCGTCAAGAAAAATTTTTTTCAGAATTTTCAACAGTGTTCCAATGGTCGAAAAAATGATTTTTGCCCGCCATCTCTCGACAATGATTAGGGCTGGTTTGCCTATGGATCGAGGGTTGCGTGTTTTGTCAGCCCAGAGTAAAAATCCGAGATTCCGTCAAGTTTTGACGGAAATCGAACGCGGGATTCGTGGCGGCAAAAGCTTTTCCGTCAGTTTGGCGGAATATCCGGATGTCTTTCCTGAATTATTTATCAGTATGGTGCGAGTTGGGGAGACCACTGGAAGACTTGACGAAGTTCTGATGACTTTGACAATCCAAATGGAAAAGGATTACGAATTGAGGTCGAAGATCAGGGGGGCAATGGTTTATCCGGCCATCATTCTTTCTGTCATGGTAGCCGTTGGAATTTTGATGATGGTTATGGTAGTTCCCAAGTTGGCCTCCGCCTTCCAGGAAATGAATTTGTCTCTTCCTCTAACAACCAGCATAGTTATCGGCGTCAGTCAATTTTTATCGAACCATCTTATATTAGGAATGGCTCTGTTTGTTTTCATCGTTGTTTTAATCAAGGTCTCGATGAAAACGGAGTCCGGCAAAAAGTCTCTGGATTTTGTTTTTCTGAATTTGCCTCTTATTTCTGACTTGAGCCGCAAAATCAACGCGGCGCTCTTCGCGCGTAATTTCAGCGCGATGGTTGATGCCGGCGTTCCCATCAACCAAGCCCTGAAGATCGTCGCCAATACTATGTCTAATTCTTTTTTCCGAGAATCTTTATTGATAATTGCCGAGGGAATACAAAAAGGAGAGAGTTTAAGTAGTTTGTTGCGGCAATTTAGCGGTCTTTATCCGGCCATGGTCGTGCAGATGGTTGAGGTTGGCGAAACAACTGGTTCGTTATCGGATACTTTGAGAAATCTAGCCGAATTCTACGAGCAGGAAATCAATCATGTCACCAAGAATCTTTCCACGGTCATCGAGCCGATTCTAATGGTCATTATCGGTGTCGCGGTCGGTTTTTTTGCTATCTCTATTATCCAGCCCATCTATTCTTTAGTCGGGCAGATGTAAAAATCCGTCATTCAACCCCTCTACGGCATAATGAGTCAGATTTAAATTACATTATACTCTTTATGCACATCAATATTGGAAGCGTTATAACGCTCCAGTTTAATAAGTCCGAAGTGCATCTTTTGTCCATTAGTCCTCGTAACGCTCTTTACTTAGGTTTTTTTGTCCTTATCTTTTTAAATATTTTTCTTTCCAATGCTTTTTCTGCGGGCCCCACTTTTGTAAGCGGTCCCATTACTACCGA
>CAYYTW010000036.1:0-10357 GCA_964474765.1 uncultured Candidatus Saccharibacteria bacterium | reverse complement strand
AACGCCATGAGATTATGGTCTCAAGGAGTCCAGAATGTATCTGGCATTATGCATAGAGTTTGGTGAATAACTGTCATCCTGAGTGAAACGAAGGATCTCATAGACTTTAGAAATCGCTTATTTATGAGATTCTTCACTACGCTCCTCTCCGTTCAGAATGACAAAATTGGTATTGTTCACCAAACTCTCTCTAACGGGGTTGACAAATTTTTCTAGATGTGATATATATTAAAACAAGTTGGCACTTTTTATATAAAACTATTAACAACGAACCGGCTACTTTGTCGCGTGAGCCGAATGGGCTTGCCCTAAGTTTGTCGAATGGGCTGGCGCGATAGCGCCGTGGACTTTAACTTTCTAAGCGGCTCTTTGGGCCGCGAAAGAATAAATCGAGCTTAGCTCGATGAACCAAGCTTAGCTTGGTGAGCCCAGCTAAGCTGGGTGGGAGAGAGAAATGAAGGCTAAAAGCGTAGGGAAGAAAGATGTGGCCGTGGCCAAGGCAGTACCCAGTGTCTATCGGGAAGGCCAGCCGGCGTTTTTGTGGACCAACTCGGCATTCTATCTGACCCAGGTGGTGGGCGTTGTCGGCTGTCGGGTGGCGAAGCCGTTCAGGCGCTTGTTCAACTTTGAGACTAAGCTTCGGCTGTCCGAGCTGGACCGGGAGATGCGGCGCGACATGGTGGACGCGGCCAAAGCCGTGATGACTGCCAAGTCTGGCGTTGCGGAAAAAGCGGTGGCCGATGGCTTGGCACGGGCTTTCAATATGCCTGTTGTTCATGTCTTGGAATACAAGGTCGTGGCGCAGGCTGCCCGCGAATTGGCCGATGAGCCCAAAGCTCTGGCTGCTGTGCGGAAGCACTTGGAAATGGGCGGCGAGCTTGCCTCGAAGCCCAGGGAGCTTGCGGAACTCGTCATGGACACCGTTAAGCCCGAGGTGGGTTTGGCGGCGCTGAGCGCGGCCTGCTTCAAGCTTCGTGATGAGCTGAAGCCTCACCTAGAGAAAAAGGCTGAGGCAATAATCAGGGCCTACGTCGAAGTGGACGTGAAAGGGAAGGGCGCCAAGTTCGTTCCCAAGGCTAAGGAGCTGGCGCAGCTAGTCATGGATGCAAAGAAGCCCGCAGTTGACTTCTTCACCCTGGCTGGCGCGGCTTACAAGCTGATTCCTGCCTATCGGGATGAGTTCCGCGAACAGGAAGCTGCCGGTATCGACGAGATTCTGAAGAACCGCATGGGTAGCAGCGAGAAGAGCGGCGCCACGATCGGCGATCTGCAGAAGTACCAGAAAGACAGTCGTCGCCAGGATCGTCCCCGCCACAAGGGTGGCTATCGTCGCGGTGAAGGTGAAGAAGACGAAGAAGGCCGGGGTCGCAAATCCCGGAAAAAGTAACAAAAAGTAGTACCCTTCAGGGGGGTCTTAAAGGTCCCCCTGTTTTTATTGTTCGGAATTTTGAGTTTGGTGAAAAATGCTCATTTTCTGTCATTCCCGCGCCCCCAAAGGCGGGTTCGCCCCCGGCGGAAAAGCGGGAATCCAGTAAATATAATAAAGTCATAGATTCCCGCCTACGCGTGAATGATAACGAAAGTGTTTTGTCTAATTTTTCCTAAACTCAATTTTTACGCGTTGACAACCGAATCTATCCGGCTATAATAGAATTAGCACTCGTTGATAAAGAGTGCTAAATCCTATAATTCCTACGCATTACAAATTAAATCTAATTACGAATACGCTATCGCACTTATATCTTTTATGGAGCATCGGGTGGAATTATTCGTAATAAGTGTCAATTCGTAATTTGTAGGAGACTATGGAAACGCGCCAACGGGAAATTTTAAATTTAGTCGTCAGTGAATATATTAAAACGGCCGAGCCGGTAGGGTCGCAGATTTTGGTTGAAAAATATAAATTGAATGTCAGTCCGGCGACTGTGCGGATGGAGATGGTGGAATTAAGCGACAGAGGATATTTGCATCAGCCGCACACTTCAGCCGGCCGGGTGCCAACCGATAAGGCTTATCGCTTTTTTGTTGACCAATTAGGACAGGACGATTTTTCAAGTAGCGAGTTCAAAATATTATTGGAGGTAATCGAGGGATTGAATCAGGGCGGCTTTGGTCTTCCAAGACTGGTCAGGGACACGGCCAGAACGATTTCTTTTGTTTCAAGCGGCGTTGGCATTTGCGGCTCTTTGGATGAAGATGATTTTTTCAGCGCTGGCTTGCCTAATCTTTTGAGGGAGCCGGAGTTCGCGCGTGATGCCGATTTTTTCAAATCGCTGGAAATTTTTGATACTTTGGACAGGGAAATTAAAAATATTTTTAACGAAATCGAAAAGGATGTACAGGTATTTATTGGTCGGGAGAGCAGAGAAAAAAGATTTAATGATTTCAGCTTAGTCGTTTCCCGTTGCGAAAATAAACGGATGAAGAGAGGATTTGTCGGCGTTTTGGGACCTAAGCGCATGGATTATGAGAAAAACATTCAATTGGTCAGTTGCGCCAAGGAAGCAATAAAAGAATTATGATTCACCCATCAAAATGAGCGACGAACAACAAGATGAACAGCAGATTGTTTATGAAAATGAGTCCGAAGAGACGGATAAAGATTTTGATTTAGAAGAAGGGGGTGATTCTGGCCAGATTCGTGATAAAATAAAAAAAATAAAAGAAAGGCTGATAAAATGCAATGAGGATAAACAGGAATATTTGGCTGGCTGGCAGAGAGCGCAAGCTGATTTTATTAACTATCGTAAGCGGCAAGAGGAACAAATGAAGGAGTGGTTAAAGATGGCCGAGGCTGGATTAATTGGAGATTTACTGCCCGTGTTGGACGCGCTGGATGCGGTAAAAAATAACCCATTTTTAACATCCGATATTCAGGGAGGGGTTAATTCAATACGAAAGCAGCTGACGGATATCTTAGACGGGCATGGGCTGGAAGAAATAAAAGCAGTTGGCGAAAAGTTTAATCCCGAATTTCATGAGGCGGTGGAGCGAGTGGAATCTGGCGAAGAGGAAGGGGTTGTAACAGAAGAAATACAAAATGGGTATTTATTGAATGGGAAAGTTATTAGGACAAGCAAGGTCAAAGTGTCAAAGTAAAAATAAATTTACAAAAAAGCGCGAAGCACGAAATTCGAAATCCGAAACAATGTTACGAATTACCGAAATTCAAATTTTCAAAACTGTTTTGAATTTTGGAAATTAGAAAATTATAATTTGTTTCGAAATTCGAGTTTCGAAACTCGAATTTATTAAACTTATGTCTAAAATTATTGGTATTGATTTGGGGACATCCAATTCGGCGGCGGCGGTGGTTGAGGCCGGCAAGCCGATTATTATTCCGTCGGCCGAAGGAACCACTTTGGGCGGAAAGGCTTTTCCTTCGTATGTGGCTTTTGCTAAAGAAGGCGAGCTTTTAGTTGGCGAACCGGCCAGAAGACAAGCTGTGACTAATCCGGAACGAACAATAACCGCTATCAAGCGGAAAATGGGCACTGATTATAAAGTGAAAGTGAATGACAAAGAATATACGCCGCAACAGATCTCCGCATTTATTCTGCAGAAAATCAAGCGCGATGCCGAAGCTTATTTGGGCGATAGAGTGGAAAAGGCCGTGATTACGGTGCCGGCTTATTTTAACGACGCGCAAAGGCAGGCGACGAAAGACGCCGGCGCTATCGCCAGCCTGGAGGTTATCAGAATTATCAATGAGCCGACGGCTGCCGCTTTGGCTTACGGGGTTGATAAAACCGGCAAAGAAGAGAAAATTTTGGTTTTTGATTTCGGCGGCGGAACATTGGATTGCACGATTATGGATTTCGGCGAGGGGGTTTTCGAAGTTTTATCGACTTCCGGCGACACGGAACTGGGCGGAACGGATATGGATGAGGCCCTGGTTAATTTTATTTTGGGGGAATTCAAAAAAGACAGCGGTATCGATGTGTCGAAAGACAAGATGGCCATGACTCGTCTTAAGGAAGCGGCGGAAAAAGCCAAGATTGAATTAAGTTCGACGCGCGAGACCGATATCAATCTGCCTTTTATTACTGCTGACGCGGCGGGTCCGAAACATCTGACGATGAAAATTACCCGCGCAAAACTCGAGGAATTGGTTGGTCCGATAATTGAAAAATGTCGGGGTCCATTGGAGCAGGCAATCTCGGATGCCAAGTTGACGCCCAACGGAATAACCAAAATAATTTTAGTCGGCGGGCCGACCAGGATGCCGATTGCGCAGAAATTCGTGGAGGATTATGTTGGCAAGAAGGTTGAGCGCGGCGTTGACCCGATGGAATGCGTGGCGATGGGCGCGGCAATTCAGGCGGCGGTTTTATCAGGAGAGATGAAAGAGGTTTTATTATTGGATGTTACGCCGCTAACTTTGGGCATTGAAACGATGGGCGGAGTTATGACTCCTTTGATTGAAAGAAACACGACGATCCCGACTTCCAAAACACAGATATTTTCTACTGCTTCAGACAGCCAGCCGTCGGTTGAAATTCATGTGCTTCAGGGCGAGCGGCCGATGGCGCCGGATAACCGGACTTTAGGCCGGTTTATTTTGGACGGAATTCCGCCGGCGCCGCGCGGCGTGCCGCAAATCGAGGTTACATTTGATATCGATGCCAATGGAATTTTGAAAGTAACCGCGAAAGATAAGGCAACCAGCCGGTCTCAAAATATAACCATAAAAGATACTTCGGCTTTATCAAAAGATGATATTGAGCGGATGAGGCAAGAGGCCGAGGCTCATGCCGTCGATGACAGAAAAAAGAAAGAGCTGATTGAAATCCGCAACCAGGCTGACACCCTGATTTATAGCGCGGAGAAAAGCCTGAAAGATCTGGGCGATAAAGTGCCGGCTGATATCAAAAAGACAGTCGAGGAAAAAATTTCAGCGATCAAAAAGATCAAAGACGGCGACGATCAGGCGGCGATCAAGAGCGCGATGGACGATTTGTCTTCGGAAATTCAGAAAATCGGAGCCCAGATGTATCAACAGACGCAGGAAAATAAAAAAGAAGTAACTGACGAACCGGAGGTTGAGGAGGGCGTCGAAAAAAAGGACGACAAGGGGCCGATTGAGGGGGAAGTTGAGTAGGGCAAATAATAATTTCCAATTACCAAACCAGAATACCGAAAAAAATAACCAATAACTAATATCCAATATCAGATATTTTATTTATCTTTTGTTTATTGGGGCTTGGGTATTTTTTCCGGATTCGGAATTCGGATTTGGTGATTTTCATTGGGTGGCCAAAGATTATTATGAAATTTTAGGCGTGTCGAAAAGCGCTTCTGATGACGAGATAAAAAAGGCATACAGGCGTTTGGCGCAGCAGTATCATCCGGACAAAGCGGGGGGTGAGGCGGAGAAATTCAAAGAGATCAACGAGGCTTATCAGGTTTTATCCGATAAACAGAAGCGCGCTCAATATGACCAATTCGGAACGACTTTTGAACGGGCGCAGGCCGGCGGTGGTTTTAGCGGTTTTAACGATTTTCGCGATTTCAGCGGTTTTGCCGACGCCTTTTCCGCTGGAGGCGGCGGTTTCTCTGCCGAAGGCGGATTCGGTGATCTTGGCGATATTTTTTCCGATTTGTTTGGCGGACGTGCCGGGTCTGCTTCTGGTCGGACCCAGCGCGGCTCCGATATCAGCATCGGCGTGGAAATTTCTTTGGAAGAGGCGGCCACCGGCATTGATAAAGAATTGGGAATTTATAAATCAATCACGTGTCCCAAATGCGAAGGGCGGGGCGGAGAGCTGGGGAGCAAGATTGAGGAATGTCCCGTTTGTTATGGAACCGGGAGTGTGACTAAAACCAAACGGACCGGATTTTTCAGTTTTTCCCGGACCGAAATTTGTTCGTCTTGTCGGGGTTTGGGCAAAAAGCCGAGCCAGCCTTGTTCGCGTTGCGGCGGCGACGGCGTCGTTAAAGAAACGCGGAAAATCAAAGTGAAAATCCCGGCTGGCATCAAAAACGAACAGATTATTAAATTGTCCGGCTACGGCGAAGCGGCGCCCCTTGGCAACCGCGGCGGCGATTTATATGTCAATGTTTATATTAAACCGCACCAACATTTTAAACGCCGGGGCGATGACTTGCATTACGATTTAGTTATCCACTTCACCCAAGCGGCTTTAGGCGATAAAATAAAAGTGCCGACCATCGAAAAAGAAGTGGTTTTAAAAATCCCCCCCGGCATAAACTCAGGGCAGTTTATCCGTTTGCGGGATCGCGGCCTGCCGCGTTTTGGCGGCCGCGGCAGAGGAGATATGATAGTCCGCGTTCAGATTAAAACTCCTAAAAAACTTTCAAAAAAAGCTAAAGGTTTGTTGGAGGAGCTAAAAGAAGAACTTTAAAAGAAATAAACTTTTTAAACATGTTGCCTGTCTCTAATCAATTAACCGCTTCCATGGGTTCCATTACTTTTTCCTGGGACTTGCTTATTCTTCTCGTCTGCGTCAGCGCGATTTTTTCGTATGGCCTGACTTCTGGAAGAGGCCGGATGGTGTCACTTATTTTAAGCACTTATTTTTCTTTGGTTTTAATCAGTTTTTTTCCATGGACGGCGGCGAGCGACCTGCTGGGCAGTAAAGAATTGTTGTCGCCAAGCTTTAAAGCCTTTTTATTTTTGGCTATTGCGGTGGCAATTTCTTTTTTAATGCCGCGTTCTTTTTTGGGATCGGGCCTCGGGGCAAGGAGAGCGGGTCGTGGATCCTGGTTTTATTTAATTCTTTGCAGTCTCTGCGAGGCGGGGCTTTTGGTCGCGGTTGTTTTGTCGTTTTTGCCCCAGAAAATAGTGTCAGACTTAAATCCGCTGATCAGGCAATTTTTCGTCGGCGAGGTGTCGCAATTTTTCTGGATTCTTTTGCCGGTGTTGGTTTTTGTTTTGTTGAAACCGGGCCGGACAGAATTGTGAATCTTCCCCGAGTTTGTGGTTCGATGCCACTCACCATTCTGAGCTTGTCGAAGAACGCTCGGGGTATCTTCTTGAACAACAGGATTTTTAAAAGGTCGAGATTATCGGCCCCGGTAGAAGTTCAGCGAGATCATTTTTGTTTCATAAATCATAAGGCGAAGCCCCGTTAGAAATCAACCAACCAAAAAATTCGTTTAAACGCTTATTATTTCAGTTACTTAATACGAGATTAAAACTAGATGCTTAATTTCTAACGGGGCGAAGGCGCCTCTCGGCTTAGACCTTGCGTCATCAAAAGATAATCCAAAATTTCTAACGGGGTCAAAATTATCTTGGAGGAAACTCTCAACCTTTTTGATTCTAACGATCGATATGCGCAGGCCGGCATTGTTCATACTTGGAAAGAGGGTTTGCGGATGTTCAGAACTTTAGCCGAAAGGGTGGCGGAACGCGAGGCGAAAAAGCCGAAAAGGAGTTTTCTGTAATTCTGGTTTTGAGAACAAAAAAAGGCGCCGATCGGGCGTCTTTTCGGTTTATCCAGCACCTTATGGTTTTTTATTTTCCGTTTCGAGTTGTTTCAGCTCGTCCAAAAACTGATTAATTTGTTGGGCGCTTTCGGGGCGCGTGGTTAGAAGTTCGTTGGCTATTTCTCTGGCTTTGTCGAATTGCCCCATTTCTTTGTAAAGACTGGCGAGGTTGACGGCAACATTTAGGTCATCCGGCTTTTGACTCAACAGGTCATTATAAAACCGAGCGGCTCGTTCATATTCTTTTGTTTTGGTGTAGAGTTGGGCTAAAAGCAGCATGCTGTTTTGATTTGACTCGTAGTTATAGTCCATTGATAGCGCTTTTTCAACATTTGCTTTGGCTAACTCTGTGTTGCCGGCATAGAAATAAGAAACTCCCAGATACCAGAAAGTCGGGGAGAGTTGAGGCGCCAGCTGGGTAATTTTTTGGCCGGCCTCGACGGCTTGCTGATAGTCGCCGGCGATGAGCCGGTTGATAATCAGCTTGTAGTAGGCCTGCGGAAGATTAGGATACAGGGCGACGAGTTTTTTCGCTATCTCTCCGCCTTTGTCTAGATATGATTTATCTTGCTGGGCCAGGTAATTGTAAACATCGTCGATGTAGAGGTAGTAATCAATAAATAGCGGCATTTCTTTGATTCCTTGTTCCAGCTGGTTGCTGGCGAATTTAAGGCCGTCGATTTTTGTCGGCGAAGAATATTGAGTTGACCCGACTGTTCCTAAAATGACCTGCGTCAGCGCTTTTTTTGTTTCCGGATTGGTGAAAGCGTGATAATTTATTGATTTTTCAAAAGTGGCTAAGGCAAGTTTAAAGGTTTGGTCGGACGCGTTTTGAGCGCCTAAAATTTGTTGGCCTTTTATTGAATTTTGCGAGGCGAGTAGGGGTTTGAGGTTTCCGGACCAGAAGAAGATAACAACAATAAAAATTAGAAACCAGATTAAATATTTTAATGCTTCTCCGCTTTTCGTTTCGACTGGCTTTTGGTCGGATTTTGTCGTCTGCTTCCCAATAGCAAAATTTATCAGACCGAGCGACAAGAAAAACATCAGATATGAAATCGGCATATCAAAAAGAAGCAGGTTTTGAATGAAATAAGAGCCAAGAAGAGCGATTAAAATTAAGGTTAGGGTGGGCGAGTCTTTGATTTTACGCCAAAGGAGGAAAGTTGCCATAACAAAAATCGAAAGATAGGCGAGCAGACCAAGAATTCCATCCATAACCAAAACATCCACCAGCCGATTGTGGGCTCGGTCGAAAGTTTCCCCGCTGTGGTAGAAGAAGACGGGGTTAAGGTGTTTGTTAAGGGCGACGTAATAATTTTCTTGCCCCCAGCCCAAAAGCGGTTTTTCCAGAAAAGCATCCAAGCCGATTTTCCACGAAATCAGTCGGATTTTGCCGGTGCCGGTCTCAAACGAAAGATCAGTAAGGCGATATAAAAGCGGTTCCGTTTTTACAAAATTTGTGTTGCGGGCCAGAAATAAGGCGCCGCCCGCCAAAACGAGCAATAGAAGAAAGGCAAGAATAATTTTTTTCGCGCGATTTTTTGGTCCTAAAAAAGGACCAGAAAGCAGAAATCCAATCAAGAAAATAACGGTTCCCGCGACTAAGCCGAAGATGGTGCCGCGGGTATAGGTAAGAAACAGGATAATTGTTTCAAAAATTATGATGCCGGAGTACCAGCTTTTGAGACCGGTATTTTTTGTCTGGACGAGAAGGAAGGCGGCAAAAAAGATATTAAAAAGCAGATAAGTACCCAGAAAAGCGGCGTTGCCAAGCGGCCCGGTTACCCGGTTTCCGTAAGGCGTGTAAAAAAGTCCGAATTTTTGGCCGAAGGCGTGCAGGCTGACGAGAAGGCTGGCAATAATGGAAGCGTTGAGAACATAGAGCCAGGACTGTTTATTTTTGAAAGTCGCGCTGACAAGAAAAAAGAGAACAAAGAAGTGGAACAAATTAAATAAGCCGTCCATCCTTTCTTGTTTAGACCAAAAACTGTAGTGCGGGTCGACGCTGAAGATAGTGCCGAGGACGAGAACAATAAAAAATATAATCAATGTCCAGCCGAGCAAGTTGAGACGCGGCAGGTAGTCGAATCGGCCGGTGCGGCGGCGGTTGATATATATAAGGTAGAGATAACAAATGAGAGCCAGTTCTATTAAAACCTGAAAGGCAATCGCTTTGCCAAAGACATACGGGAAAAGTGTTGACGAACTGACAATTAGCGGCGTAAACATCGTTAAAATAATCAGCCATTTAATGGCGTCTAACAAAAAATTTTCAGTGTCCATTTTATTCATTGTTAACTTAGATTTATTTTCAATCCGCGCAAACCACCCCGCAGAATTGCGGTGTGGGTGGAGCAGAATGAAAAGAACTAATTCATAGATCAGCGTTTTAATCCGCGGTCTGTAGGGATTGTATAACAAATTCTCTTGCCAGACAAGCGTTGAATATATATTATTATATATATGATTGTTAACAACCGACCGCCCATAGCTCAGCCCGGTAGAGCACCTGCCTTTCGCCAATTTTGTCCGAGCGTAAGCGAGATTTCAAAATTGAGCGCCCCGCATCTTTCTTCCGGAGCTAAAATATTTGATATATCAATAAATGCGCATGCCCCGTTAGCTCAGTTGGTAGAGCACCTGCCTTTTAAGCAGATGGTCGTAGGTTCGAATCCTACACGGGGTACAAAAATCTGGAGCAAGAATGTGGGAAAGGTGCGGGGTTCTCGATTTTTAAACTCAAACAGCGAAGCTGTTTTCGTAAAAAATCGAAAGTTCGAATCCTGGTGGGCGGACTAAAAATTAGGAATTAGTTTGAGTAAAACGAAGTATTTATCGGACGCCGAATTTCTGCATAATGCCAGATACATTCTGGACTCCTTGAGACCATAATCTCATGGCG
>CAYYTW010000035.1:0-10559 GCA_964474765.1 uncultured Candidatus Saccharibacteria bacterium | reverse complement strand
TTTACGCCTTATCAACTAATTTACCAAGTGTTGCACTTGAGGGTAAAATGTAGGTCTGTGTAATTAAAAACAGGATAGCATATATTGGCCATCCTGTCAATAGCATTTTTGTCCGGCTTGCCAAAAACTTTTAACTCTCCGGCTACCGTTTGCCCCAATTAAAGCGCAACTGGCCCGGGACTGAAACTAGATTAATGATTTCAAAAAAAGTCCCGTCATCGAAATACAGACACGGCGCCGCTTCCGAATCGCCCGCTCCCTTTTTCCAGAAAATTCCCCTAACCGTTTTTGGGCCACCGGCAAAAAATTTATGAATTTCTTCTCTTACTCGTTGCGCATCTTCGTCTGTCGGAAATTTTTCATCAAGCATCGAAAAGTGGCCCAGAAGCGCCGCGAGTACCTCAAACTCTTTATCAGTTAAATCATCAATCAGCGCCTTGGCGTCTCGCCGACTACAGATTAGCCCCAACGTCGAGCCCCCGCCACCAAAGGCCTCCGAAATCTTCTCCGGACTGATAAAAAATTTTTCTTTGTGCTTTTTCGCGTTCTTCATTTCTGGAGATAATCCCTGCAGGTTATATAAACCACTCTGGGCCACACAAACCAGACATAAAGATAAACATCCAGGCCCACTGGTTCAATCTTAGTATTCGCTATCCCCCTCTCGCCTATTTCCCTAAATAAGCGAAGCTTATGCCCAACCCAAAAAATTATTACCACGATCATGCCAATACCAATATAATACCTCGCGACCTCGACCAAAAAGTCCATATGCCACACCCTCCTTTTATTAACAAAGAACAACACTTAATAAGCAAATTGCTCACGCACCGATCAGCCCCACCAATTCCTTCCTTTTCGCCTCCAGTAATTCCAGTGAATTAGCTTCGATTCGCAGCCGCACCACCGGTTCGGTGTTTGATTTTCTCAAACTGAACCACCAGTCGGGATATTCGATATAGACGCCATCTAAATCAATCGAATGACCATCTTTATAATGCGCTTTTATCTTTTTAAACGTCTCATCGGCATCGTTAACTTTCATGTTTATTTCTTCAGTGGCAAAATATTTTTTTAAAGGGTTAACAAGCTCGGAAAGTTTTTTGCCCGATTTACAAATTAAATCCATTGTTTTAATCGCCGCGAACAAGCCATCGTCTATCGCGTAATTTTCTTTAAAAAATAAATGACCAGAGAGCTCGCCGGCCAAAACCCCGCCCTCCAAAGTCATCTTTTTCTTATAAAATGGATTGCCCACCCGCATCATCACCGGCACTCCCCCGCCCTGCTCGATAATTTCTTTAACTGCCTTGCTGAACCGCAGGTCGTAGTAAACTTTCGCCCCCGGATATTTTTTCAACTCTTCACGCGCCAACGCCGCTACCAACATATCGGCAAAAACAATTTCGCCGGCTTCATCAATCATAATCGACCTGTCGGCGTCGCCATCGAAAAAAATTCCCAAATCGGCTTTCCCTTCTTTTACCCGCTCTCGCAACTCTTTCATATTCTCGATGTTGTGCGGATCTGGAAAGTGGTTAGGAAAATTTCCATCCAGCTCCTCGTACATCGGAATATATTCAATATTCAATTTGTTAAAAACTTCCCTGCCCGATACCGCCCCAACCCCATTGCCATAATCAGCAACGATTTTCAGCCCTTTTATTCGCCCGCAAAAACTTAAAATGTGTTGGATATATTTACTCGAAATGCTTCTGGAAATAATTCTCCCTTTTTCGCCCGCATCAACAAAATTACCAGCGAGCGCCAATTGTTTAATCGGCTCAACTTCTTCCTCCATCATCTGAATGCTTCTTTCGCCCATCAGCTTTAGCCCGTTAATATCCGGCGGGCTGTGCGAAGCGCTAAGCATTATGCCGCCAATATCGCCGCCAATTTTTTTGGTAGCGAAAATTAACATTGGGGTGGTGCAAATACCAATATCTATAACATTCATTCCCTGCGAAGTTATTCCTTCGACCAAGGCATCAAACAGACTAGGCGATGAAACCCTGGCGTCGCGGCCAACAACAATATTATAAGAACCCGCCCGCTTTGCTCGCGGAACCTTGTTTTCGCGCTTTGCTCGGAAATCAGTTTTTTCCTTAAGGTATATCGCGAAAGCCGAACCGATTTTATTAACCGCTTCTTCGTTGACTTCTTCCGGATAAACGCCTCTTATATCGTAAGTCTTGAAAATTTTCTGATTGATACTCATAATTCGTATTTCTTTTATATAATAACTGATAGAACTGGTAGCAAGTTTTTCCTATATTGTCATTCTGAACGGAGTGAAGAATCTCCTCCCCCGCAGTACTGCGGGGGAAGCCAAGGGCTTCATAATCTTGCATTATTAATGAGATCCTTCGCTTCCGGCCAACTAAGCTGGCCTTCGGCTCAGGATGACAGTGGCGCAATATTTAAAGGCAATAACGCCTTATTTGTGCCAGGAACAAAATAAACTTGCTATGAGTTAATATATAATAATATAATAACAGATATATCACAAACTAAAAGACATTAGTTAGCGATTCTGAATATGATTTACAATTTGCTGGCCGCCGCGGCCATTCTTATCAACATTCTATCGGTTTATTTGATAATTCGTTTTTTCGCGCGCGACCTCTTTAACTCCGGAGTCGAAATATTCGCCGCCGTAATTCCTTTGTCGCTTGCGGTAATTGCCGCCATCACTTCGCTTTTCGGGCTTTTTCTGCCAGCCGCCCTTTCGGGGTTAATCGCCTTTTTGATAATCATAATTACCGGCATATATGCTTTCGTTCGGGCAAAAAAGGAAAATCTGACACTCTGGCCCGAAACGGATAAAATCATTCGCCTCGCGAATCTCTTCTCCTATGGTTTTTTAATCATTATTTTAATTTTTCTTTGCCTGCTTGTCCTCAATAGTTTTTTGGCCGAGCCGGACGGCTCTTTCTCGTTTTCCTCCGGCGCGATTGTCGATGCGCCATACCATTTGGCGCAGATAATAAGATTTGGCACCACCCATTATCTTGATTTTGATGAGCCTAATTTCAGCGGAGAGTTCATCCGTTACCCGTTTTTTGTCAATCTCTATTCCAGCCTTCTGCTAAAACTGAATGCCTCTGTCTTATTTGCCTTCCACGCCCCCCTATTACTTTTGCTCTTTTCTTCGGTGTTTCTGCTGTTTTTCTTTTTTCGTTTCGTTGGCCTAAACCGGACTATTTCTTTATTTTCGGTTTTGGGCGTCATCTTCGGCGCCGGCCTCGGCTATGTCGCCTATTTAAAAACTGGTGGCGCGATCGGTTTGCCCATCAGACGAGGAGTTGCTTTCCCCATCCAAAACATCTCCTACCCGGGCGCAGTTCCCGGCTTTCTGGTCGTGCAACGCGCATTCTTTTTAGGCTTTCCCATGTTTATCATCTCGCTCTGGGCCTATCTGAAAGCGATTAAAGACGATGATTTAAAACTTATGGTTGTCTCTGGAGTTATCGCCGGGCTGCTGCCGCTTTCACATACTCATAGCTTTATCGCTATTGTCGCCGTAGTCGGAACCGGCTTGATATTTTTCATCGCCGCGCGCAACACTTTGTTATTCGACATCGTAAGAGGATTCGTTTTCTCGTCATTTATAATCGCTATTCCCCAGCTGGCCGCCTTGATTCTACTGCCAAAATATTCGATTGGCGGCATTGTCTCATTTCGTCTCGGCTGGATGTCTGGTTATGGCCAAGTCGGAGGAGTAAACCTGGCCTCACCCGACGCGCCGCAACTCCTGCCTTGGCTGCGCTATTTCTGGACTAATTTCGGCGCCCTACTTTTTCTTTTCCCCATGACTCTGCTGTATTTACGCAAAAACAAAAACAACCTCCTGTTCGTTGCGCTTGTGGCGGGCGCGGCGGCGCTCTGGGTCATTCCCAACATTTTTCAATTTCAAACCTGGGACTTCGACACTAATAAATTTTTTGCCTTTGCCATTGTTCTTTCCGTAGCCGCGGCCGGTTTAGGAATCCAGTCCCAACGCCCAACGCTAAAGAAAAAACTGGCAATAATCGCCTTTTCCGTCATCCTCCTTTTTTCACTGCCGTCATCCCTTATCGCCTCCTTTAATAACTTGCGCTATCGCCACGAAAATCGGGTTATTATTCTTACTCTGGACGAGCGCGATACCGCTGCCTGGCTAAAAGAAAATGCCGATGAAAACGCCGTTATTCTTTCTTCGGCGGCCATTCTTGAGCCTAAAACCATCCAGAATCCGGTCGTCATGCTTTCCGGCAGAAAAACGACGGCCGGATTCATGACCTGGCTTTATACCCACGGCATCGATTTTACAGAACGCTCCGCGGCAATTAATGCCTTTTTACGAAATCCCAACGGCAACCTCCTTAAAGAAAATGGAGTTCCGGCCAACTATTTACTGATTGACGACACCTTGAGAAAAACGTATCCGGGAATAGAACAACGCGTTGAAGAAACGGGCTACAAAATGGTTTATAAAAATCCCTCTTTTTCCATAATTTCCCTGAATAAACCTGAATAAAACGGCTTTATTCCCTAATTATATAAAAACTTATGACAGAAAAGCGAAGTCGCCTAACGGCTTTGATGCGCAATCTTTCCTAACCATGTCCAAAATTAGTGTAGGAGTAATCATGCCCTAGGGGATTGACCAAAAAACTTCACTTTGTTAAGATAACTCTATTGCCAGACTATCCAAAAACCGTCATTGCGGGGAACGAATAGATCCTTCGTTTCGTTCAGGACAGGCTCCGCAATCCCGATCTTTGGCTTAAACATAGGATTGTTTCCCCCGACTTTCGTCGGGGTTGCAATGACAAAAAGGAAGTTTCCGGACAGTCTGATAAAAGGATGCCGCGGCACTAAACTATAACAAATTTCACCATGCACGAACTTACTTTTATAGCCAATTTGAGTCTTTCGGAAAACGACCAGTCCAGCTTGATTAAAAAAATCAAAGAATTCATCGAAAGCCGCGAAGGACACATTGTCCGGGATTTTTCGGCCAGAAAATTACGGTTGGCTTATCCCATCCAAAAACAAACAGGAGGCATACTTTGCAGCGTTGATTTTGAATTAAGAAAAGATAAAATTGGCGAATTAACACAAGAGGTCAAGACGAACAAAAACATTCTGCGCCACATCATCGTTAATAAGAAATTGGTCAAACCAAAACCAGTAGTGCTCGAACCGACGAAAATTCAGCCCAAGACCAAACAGACGAAAATCAAAATTGAAGAGCTGGATAAAAAACTGGAAGAAATATTACAAGCGTAAATAATAACCGCAGAACTACGCAGAATTTGTCCGACTGTAGGGAGGACAGAGTTCCGCATAGTTCCGCGATGGTATGAATTTTAATAAAGCGATTATTTTGGGCCGGTTAACCCGCGACCCCGAATCAAAAACTTTGCCTTCCGGCCAGCCGGTTGTTAATTTCGGCCTGGCCACGAGCCGCTTCTACACCGACAAAGCGGGAAGCAAACAAAGCGTGACAGAATTCCATAATGTTGTCGCTTTTGGCAGGATAGCAGAAATCTGCGCGCGCTACTTGAAAAAAGGCGGTTTAACTCTCGTCGAAGGACGCATACAAACAAGATCGTGGCAAGATAAAGACGGTAATAAACGAAATCGCACCGAAATCATCGCCGAAAGCATGCAACTCGGCCCGAAAGGCGTCGGCGTTTCCCCGTCGCCAGGCACTTTTTCCAAATCAAAACCATCAAGCGACGACGATATTCCGGTTATAGACCAGGAAACCCCAATGTCAGAAGACACCCAAAGCAAAGATGACGAAGTTAACGTTGACGACATACCATTCTAAGTTTTAAAACACAGAACCAGCTGATATTTACGGAATTAGCGGAATAAAATTGTCCGTTGTTTCAGTGTCGATATCCGTTATTTCTGCGTTTAATTATGAAAAAGGTTTGTTATATGTGCCAAAAAAATATCCGGCAAGTCGACTTTAAAAACGTGGAACTCCTGCGACATTTCTTAACCATGCAGGCAAAAATATCTTCGGCAAAAAGAAGCGGGAATTGCCGAAAACACCAAAAAGAGTTATCGCGAGCCATAAAAAAAGCGCGGTATATGGCATTATTGCCCTACACAGCGCGCTAAAAATTTGGTAAATTCAGCGCAATGACCAACCAAAGAATAATTTTATTCCTCATAACCATTTTTTTACTGCTGGCTCTTGCAATTTCTTCCGAGCAGTCGCGCCCGATACCCCTGCCCAGCCAATCATCCGTCTGGACATTGTTAAAAAGCTGGTTCGGACACCTTAATAAAATATTTCAACTTGATTTTCGGCCAGAAAAGTGCGTCAACGCCTGCGGCGACGGCAACTGCCAAACCAAATTCTGCATTGGAAAAAATTGTCCCTGTTACGAATCATACCTAAAGTGTCCCGCTGATTGCGGCGCGAGCCCAATAATGCAGCCGCAACCCGCCCCGCCCAAGGATTCAGGAAATAAAAACAATATCTGCGCAGACAAATGCGGCGACAGCCGTTGCGACGAAATCGTTTGTCTGGGCACCGGCTGCCCCTGCGCCGAAACGCCTTCTATCTGCCCACGAGATTGCAAACCTCGTTAGATACCCGTTGCTAGATAAGAAATTTTTAGGACTTGCGCGTTTGCTGTCATTCCGAGCCGTAGGCGAAGAATCTTCTGCAAAAAAAGTCTTATTTTACGCCCGAGATTCTTCTCCGCCAGCAGGCGGATCAGAATGACAATCTTGGGGCAAACGCATAAGTCCTATTCTAATGAACCTCCGCCCCGCCGAGCGAGCGGTTTCCTCGGGCTTCGCCTTCGGCAGTTCTTTCTATCCGCTTCATCCGCCCAGCTCAGCTGGACGGTTTTCGCGGCTAGAAAATCAAAAACCGCCCCGCAGAAATGCGGGGCGGTTTTTTAACGATAAACAAATTGGGCAACTTTAAACTGCTTCTTTGGCCGCGTCTTTAACTTTTTTAGTTATCTCTGAAATTACTTTCGGATTTTCTTTGAGAAATTGTTTCGCCGTGTCTATCCCCTGCCCTAATTTCTGCTCATCATAAACAAACCAGGTTCCCGATTTTTTAACGACATTATATTTCACCCCGGCGTTCAAAAGGTCTGCCTCGTGATCCACGCCTTGGCCGTAAACAATATCAAACTCCGCGATTTTGAATGGCGGCGCGACTTTGTTTTTAACAACCTTGGCCTTAACCCGATTACCGATAATATTATCACCCTTTTTAATCTGGGCGGTGCGGCGCAAATCAATACGGACGGAAGAATAAAACTTCAATGCTTTGCCGCCCGGAGTTTCTTCCGGGTTGCCAAACATTATGCCGATTTTCATTCGAATCTGATTGGTAAAAATTATGGTCACTCCACTCTTGGCCGTTATAGCTGTCAATTTCCGTAGCGCTTGCGACATCAAACGCGCCTGCCGACCCATATGCTGCTGTCCCATTTCTCCCTCTATCTCCGCCCTGGGCGTCAGCGCCGCCACCGAGTCTACAATTATCAACTCTACCGCCCCCGAACGCACTAGCGACTCAACAATGTCCAGCGCCTGCTCGCCCGAATCCGGTTGAGAAATCAATAAATCATTAACTTTAACGCCCAATTTTTTGGCGTATTCCGGATCAAGCGCGTGCTCCGCGTCAATAAATGCCACCATTCCGCCTTTTTTTTGGGCTTGAGCGGCGGTTTGTAAACAAATCGTGCTCTTCCCGCTCGATTCCGGCCCGTACAACTCGACTATTCTTCCTTTCGGCATTCCACCGACACCCAGCGCGATATCTAAAGAAATTGCCCCCGTTGGAATCGCCTCGACATCTACTCGCTTAATTTCACCCAGTTTCATAATTGAACCCTCGCCGAATCTCTCTTTTATCTCGGCCACCGCATTTTCCAAATTTTTGTTTTTGTCATCTTTTGTTTGTGTCTTTTCTTTAGTCATTTTTTTGTTGTCATCCTGAGCCAAGCGCCTGCCTGCCGGCAGGCAGGATCTCGTCGTCGCCGCAATCTCAAAACTCCCGTATATGAGATTCTTCTCGCCGCGCTTTCGCTTCGGCGAAGCGGGCGAGCTACGCCCTCAGAATAACAAGGTTTTTATTGTTCGGCTTTTGATTGTTGAAAAAATTTTTCTTTCTATGAATAGATTATGCTTCTTCCTGATTATCATATTGCTCATACCACTTCTGAGAATCATTCGCTGGTTGGCTGATTAAGATCTGCCGCGGCTTGGCGCCCTCGCCGGGGCCGATAATACCCTGCTCTTCAAGCATATCGAGCAAACGGGCGGCGCGAGCGTAGCCGATGCGCAAACGGCGCTGAAGCAGCGAGGCCGATGCTTTTCCGGCTGCCAAAACGACTTCTTTTGCCTCCTCATAAAGCTCGTCATCAATGTCTTCATCGCTTTTTCCGCCCCACAAAGTAGTGCTCCTCTGATGTTCGGTCACCTCGGTCTGGTAATCCACCGGCTCTTCGCTTGACCGGACAAAATCCGCCACTCTTTTTGTCTCCTCTTCGGAAATAAAAGCCCCCTGCAGTCTAACAGGCTTTCCGGCATCGCCGGCCAAATACAGCATATCGCCGTTGCCCAAGAGTTTTTCCGCGCCGGACATATCAAGAATCGTGCGCGAATCGATTTGCGAAGCCACTTGCAGAGCAATGCGCGAAGTTATATTCGCCTTAATCAAGCCGGTAATGACATCAACCGACGGCCTTTGCGTACAAACAATCAAATGTATGCCGACGGCGCGTGACATCTGCGCTAAACGCACAATTGCCGCCTCAACCTCCCGGCCATAGGCCGCCATCAAATCCGCTAATTCATCTATGATAATCACCACGTAAGGCATGGGGTCGTCCAGTCTTTTGCTGTTATAAGAAATGATATCCCGGGAACCGGCTCCGGCCAAAACATTGAACCTTCTTTCCATTTCTCCCACACCCCACTGCAACGCGTTAACAGTCTTTTCCGGCTCAACCACAACCGGCGTCAAAAGATGAGGAATATCTTTATAAACCGGGAATTCCACGCGCTTCGGGTCAATCAAAATCAACCGCAGACGTTCGGGAGAATGGCGGTAAAGAAAGCTAAGAATAATAGTATTTAAACAAATCGTTTTTCCAGAACCGGTCGCTCCCGCAATCAACATATGAGGCATTTTTTCGAGGGCGCAATAAACCGGGATGCCAGCAACATTTCTTCCCAGGGCCATGGTCAACAAAGTATGACTTTCAACGAATGCTTTGTCGTCGAGCAAATTTTTCAAACGAACTCTGGTTATCACCCTGTTGGGCACTTCGATACCCACCCAGGAGCGGCCGGGAATCGGCGCCTCAATGCGAAGCGGGTGCGCGGCCAATGACAAGGCTAAATCATTGACAAGGACAGTGATTCTCGAAAGCTTAATGCCCTGCGCCGGCTTAAGAGTATATTGAGTCACGGTTGGACCAACTTTAGTCTCTCCCATTTCAACCTCAACACCAAAATGCGCCAAGGTCCGCTGGATAATATTGGCATTAGCCTTGATGTCACCGCTTGAAGGCTTGCCTTGGTCGCTTTCCAAAAGAGCAACCGGCGGCGGCCGCCAAACATCGGTGTGGCGCGCGGCGCCCCTGCCCGCGGCAGACAAAGCGCCGCCGGAAGACGCAACCACCCCATCTTCATCAACACCCCCAAAACCATTCTCGTCATCTATTTTTCGCACCCTGAAATTCGGCTTAGGCAAAATCTTCTTGCCCATTTCCGCAATCTGGCCAAGCACCCCCCCTTTTTCACTCTCTTCCAAGGGCAAATCTTCAACGGTTTCGACCTCCTCCTGTTTCTTTCTTCTGAACGGAACAATAAAAACGCTTAAAAGCTTATTTAACGATATATCCAGCGCGATTAAAACAGCGCTTATCAAAAAAGCAATAAAAATTATCAAGCTGGCATAGATGCCCAATAACTTCAAAAACGGATATGAAACAGCATAACCCAGATAGCCGCCGCTTTCTATCGGCTCACTTCCACCAATAAGAACGAAGAGTATTCCCAAAAAACTAAAGAGAAAAATCAGCATCCCCAAAAGGGTCGTTTTATAAATATCCTTATGCAACGATCTTAAAACGCTGATACCGCCCAAAATTAGAGCGGCCGTAATCAAAAAAATTCCTTTCCCAAATGCTATCCGTGCGCCTTTGACAAAATATTGGCCGAAAATCCCGGCTAAATCAAAATAACTAAGAATGGTGATAATCGCCAAGGCGAAAAAAAAGACGGCTAAGATCCCGTTTTTAGTTTCGGTTTCTAAACCAAGCCAGTTTTTTTTCGGCCTCTCTGTTTTTTCTTTTCCGTTGTTTCTGTTGTCGTTTTTAGACATAGTTTATCGTCTTCCCGCTAACAAGCTGACCGACTACGCGTGACGCGAAATTTCCGGCAAAAGGTTTTGTAAATTGTCTTAGCTCCACTTCCAGTTTTACTTGACTGTTAACGGGAGACACAAGAGTTGCTTTGAAAGCAACGATGTCCTCGGTGGTGACTGCGCCTTCGTTGATTGGAGTTGTTTGATCTGATTT
>CAYYTW010000034.1:0-11494 GCA_964474765.1 uncultured Candidatus Saccharibacteria bacterium | reverse complement strand
TGATTTAACCGATGCGCGTATGGTTAGATTTTAGATGATTTAATACGTGGGGGTTTTCTTTTTGAAAAACTTATGCTATGATTGCATAAAAGCTAATTCGCGCCAGCCAATATGCGCCAAAAAACGCCAAAAATAGCGTAATTGGTTGGCTTCCACTAATATGCTCACGACAACCGAAAAGGCGAAAATAATCAAATCGCACAAAACTCACGAAAAAGACACTGGCTCGCCAGAAATCCAGGTCGCCCTCTTAAACAAAAACATCCAATCCTTGACTACCCATCTGAAAGAACACCAGAAGGACAACCATTCCCGCCGGGGGCTCCTAAAGATGGTTTCTAAAAGAAAACGATTGCTTGATTATCTAAAAAGGAAAGACGAAAAGAAATATCAGGAGACGATAAAAAAACTAGGGTTGAAAAAGTGACGCGCAGCGTCATCCTGAGGCGCGAAGCGCCGAAGGATCCCTTTGTATTACAGCGGGATTGCTTCGTCGCTATGCTCCTCGCAATGACAAAAATTCTTGCCTGTAATTAAACACAAAGAACAACGTGTGGGTGTCTTAATAGACGTCCAGAATATGTACCATTCGGCTAAAAATCTTTACGGCACCAAGACGAACTTCGAGGAAATTTTGAAAACGGCGGTGGCCGGACGGAAACTCATCAGAGCCATCGCTTATGTCGTCAAAACCGAAGGCGGTGAGGAAAAAACCTTTTTCGAGGCTTTAACCCGCCTCGGCATTGAAACCAAAACCAAAGATTTACAGATTTATGTTGGTGGGCTAAAAAAGGCGGATTGGGACGTAGGCATTACGGTCGATGCCATAAGACTATCCTCCTTCCTCGAGGTTATCGTTTTGGTTAGCGGCGATGGTGATTTCACTCCCTTGGTCGAATATTTAAAAAATCAGGGACGGCAGGTAGAAGTCATAGCCTTTGGCCGAAGCGCCTCCGGACGACTAAAAGAAATTGCCGATGATTTTGTCGACCTCGGCAAAGAACCAAAAAAATATTTGATAAAATAGTTGTTGGTTAAAGGCCCGTAAAGCCAATAATTAAAAACTTAACTTAGATTAAAAATAACTGCTGCTATTTTCAAGGATTTTTTAACGGGTTTACATAAATGCATTGAAGTATTTCTTTCAATGAATCTATGTGTATCCGTCATCATCCCTGAAAATTTCGGTGGATATTAAAGATGGAAAATAAAAAATTTAGTCTAGAAATAGGCGGAAAAAAACTGAAAATCGAAGTCAACCATCTGGCTGGAAGAGCCAATGCTTCCGTGCTTGTTCAGCTCGGAGAAACGATAGTATTAGCCACTTGCGTCATCTCAAAAAGGCCGCGGGAAGAAGGAGCTTATATGCCTCTGTCGGTTGACTATGAGGAAAGACTTTACGCGGCCGGAAAAATCAAAGGCAGCCGCTTTGTCAAAAGAGAAGGGCGACCAACAGACGAAGCCATACTGACCAGTCGTTTAATTGACCGAGCAATCAGGCCCCTTTTTAACCAAAAAATCAGAAACGATATTCAGGTAGTCGCCACAGTTTTGTCTTACGATGGCGAAAATGATCCTGATATTCCAGCTCTCAACGCGGCTTCGCTGGCGCTCCTGATTTCAGATATTCCCTGGGCCGGACCGGTGGGAGGCGTCAGAATCGGATTATCGGATCAGGGGCCGATTCTCAACCCGACCTATTCGGAAAGAACGACCAGTATCGTGGACGCGGTCATCGCCGGGACCGAAGGGAAGATTAATATGCTGGAAATAAAAGCCAAAGAAATACCGGAAGATCAGCTTATCTCCCTTTTTGAATTCGCCCAAGAACACCTGCAAAAACTGATTGTTTTTCAGAAAGAAATTCAAAAGACAGCCGGGCAAGAAAAAATAGCGGTGCCAACCGCGGAGCCATCGCCGGAAACAACAGTTTTAGTGACGGAGTTTTCGAAAAACAGGCTGGAAAACGCTCTTTTTGATCCTCAACTGGAAACCAGAATTAAACAACTCGACAGCTTTAAAGATGAATTATTCGCCTACCTTGTGAAAACAAGGCCGGAAATAGAAAAAAACAAACTGATCAGAGAAGCCGACACGATAATCGAGGAACAAATCGACGAAATAGTTCATCGAAACATTCTACAATCCGAGAGCGAAAAAAGGCCAGATAACAGAAAAGCAAACCAGCTAAGAAGCATTTCTTGCCAGGCCGGCCTTCTGCCCCGAACCCACGGTTCGGCTTTTTTCGCGCGCGGCGAAACCAAAGCGCTTTCGATAGTCACTCTGGGCTCGCCGGGTAAAAAACAGCTGCTGGAAACCATGGAGATTGAAGGAACAAAACGGTTTATGCATCATTACAATTTTCCTCCTTTCTCCGTCGGTGAAACATCGCCCCTTCGAGGACCGGGGCGGCGGGAAATCGGACATGGCGCTTTGACGGAAAAAGCTTTGGAGGCCGTCATCCCCGACGAACAAGACTTTCCTTACACGATCCGAGTAGTTTCCGAAATTCTCTCTTCAAACGGCTCGTCTTCCATGGCTTCCGCTTGCGCCTCTTCTCTGGCCCTAATGGACGCAGGGGTGCCGATTAAAAAGCCGGTGGCCGGCATAGCAATGGGGCTAATGATGGACAGGAAGGGATATAAAATATTAACCGATATCCAAGGCGCGGAAGATCATCATGGCGACATGGATTTGAAAGTAGCGGGGACAACCGAAGGCATAACCGCGATACAGATGGACGTTAAGATTGAAGGGTTGACCGCCAAGATACTAAACGAAGCTCTCGTCCAAGCCAAAGAAGCGCGCCTGGAAATCATCGACGAGATAAAGAAAATTCTTGCGCAACCCAGAGAATCGCTTTCTCCATACGCGCCGGTTATTTCAACCCTCCAGATTAACCCAGAACGCATCCGCGACGTCATCGGGCCCGGCGGCAAAATCATCAACCAAATTATCGATGAAACCGGCGTTGAAATAGACATTGAAGACAGCGGACTTATTTTTATAACCTCGCAAAATAAAGAAGGGGCCGAAAAAGCGATAAACTGGATTAAAAACATCACCCACGAAGTAAAGCCGGGAGAAACTTTCCAGGGCAAGGTTACCAGAATCCTGGATTTCGGCGCGATGGTTGAAATCCTCCCCAACCAGGACGGGTTAGTCCATATTTCAGAACTTGCCCCCTACCGCGTCAGAAAAGTTTCTGATATTGTAAAAATAGGGGAGATTATCACCGTGCGGGTCAAAAACATCGACGACTTGGGGAGAATTAATTTAACCCTAAAAAACGACTATCAATAATATTTTAAACCGCTCCGTGAAGTAAACCCCGGCGCCCCCAGACTAAAAACGCGGGCGAAATTCTCCGATGGATCCTGGAGGGAAACAAAATTTTTTCGTTCAAAAAATCGACCAGCCGCTGAAAGTTGGCGGATTTGAAATAAACTTCAAAACCATGCCGCGAGACATGGAAGCGCTAGGCCTCTACCGAGAAACAGTCCGCCAAGTAGAAAAAATGCTTCCGGCGGAAGCGGCAACAACGAAATCGGTTGACGCAGGAAAGCTCTATCGCGAATCCAGATCGCTTTATAACCGTAATTTCTACCAGGCGGCAATTGAAAAACTTGAAAAACTTTTAAGCGCCGGCGGAAACCATCTTTCGAGCCGATGGTTATTGTACCAAGCTCAAAAAAAACTAAAAAGATATCAACTGGCGACGGCAAAAAAAGAGGCGCGACGGCCTGAATATCCTCCCGCAACCATTATCCCGGCGCCGGCCGTCCAACCAGCGGCGGCCGAAGACGAACAATTTCAGAAAGCTAAAGAAATAGCCAGACAAAAGCTTTTAGAACAAATTCAGCGAGAAGAGCAAAGGAAGGCCCAACTACAGGAAAAACTCCTCCGGGAAACAAAAGAGCGCGAGCTGAAGGAACAACAACTGGCGGAAGAACTGCAAAGACAAAAGCTTTTAGAACAAATTCAGCGAGAAGAGCAAAGGAAGGCCCAACTACAGGAAAAACTCCTCCGGGAAACAAAAGAGCGCGAGCTGAAGGAACAACAACTGGCGGAAGAACTGCAAAGACAAAAGCAGCTGGAAAGACAATTAGAACAACAAAAACAAGTAGTTGTAAAACCGCCTCCGCTTTTTCTCGCCCCGACCGCGATTCCAAGGCCGCAAGGAATCACCATCCCGTCTTTGCGCAAGCAAAAAGCTGCTCATTTTTCCGCCAAAACAATCGAATTATTAACGGCCGTTTTTCTTATCGTTATCATCTCATCCGGAATAGTTTATTGGCTTGGCTGGAAAAAACTTCATCCTTCCGCGCCCCCGGCCGAATCGCCGTCCACTCAAAGCGGAGAAGTGCTGCCCGTCTCCCTTTTCCCCATAGACGAAACCTTGCCAATTTCCCTCCAAATCGGCCGGAAAAAGACCTTGTCTCAAGAATTGGAGAAAATCTCGGGAAGAAATCAAGCCTCGGGAACCTTCATGCGTATCTTAATCAAATTTATCAGCGAAGACGGAACGCAAAACTACGCGTCGTTAGGCGACCTCATCGACTCTCTGCAAATCGTTTTTCCTCCTGAAATCCTCAACAGCCTGGACAAAAACAATTACACGCTTTTTCTTTACGCCCAAAAAAATCTGTCATCATCGCCTTTTGCCCTAAGTCTGGGAAAAAACAAACTGGGGCTGATGGCGACTATAACCAGACAAGAAAACCTTGTCCAGAAATTCCTTTTCTGGGAAAAAACGATGCCCCAGGACCTCGACGCGCTTTTTCTAGGCAAAAAAATTTCCTTTCCGACACAGCGCCAATTCAATGACATTCCTCACCGCGAAGTTCTGATCCGCAGTTTCAATCTGCCCGACCAGTCTTCCAGCCTGAATTACACTTTTTACAACAATAAAATTATCATTGCCACCTCTCTTGAAGCAACCAAATCCTTGATTGACAAGATTGCGCCTTAAAGATAGAATGAGATGGTTACAAAACACTATTTTGTCATTCTGAACGAAGTGAAGAATCTCTTGCGAATGCAAGAAATTAAGCTCCTTTTCTCAAACAAGTTGAGAGATTCTTCGGGCTTCACCCTCAGAATGACAGTTTTGAAACCATCTCAATATATTACGCATCACGCGTAGAATATAAAATGGAATATAAAAAATGACTAAACCGCCTTTAGAAAAATTAAAAAAGATGATGGAAAAACAAAAAGTCGCTATCGAAAAACAGCTGAAGTCTTTTACGACCAAAGATGTTAAACTCAAAGGAGATTACGACACGCAGTTTCCCGATTTAGGCGCCCACCAGAGTTTTGACGAGTTAGCTCAAGAAGTTTCGCTCTATGAAAGCCGCCTGCCAGTTGAGTTCGCGTTAGAAACCAAGCTCCAGGCGATTGAAACAGCTCTCGCTAAAATGGAAAATGGCCGATACGGCATTTGCGAAAATTGCTGTAAGACCATCGACCACAAGCGCTTAGAAACCAAACCGGAGGCAAAATATTGTGTTAAGTGTAAAGCCAAAACTGCTTGAAAATTAATATTGCCATTTCAACTTAGAGGTTTTAATAAGATGAGGTCTACTTAAATTCCGAATTTCGAATATCGAAGCTCGAAACAAATCATAAATTCGAATTACCAAATTCTCAAAACAGTTTAGAATTTTGAATTTTGGTCATTGTGGTTTGTTTCGGATTTCGGGTTTCGTGCTTCGG
Organism: uncultured Candidatus Saccharibacteria bacterium; assembly: GCA_964474765.1. Classification (GTDB taxonomy): domain Bacteria; phylum Patescibacteriota; class Minisyncoccia; order Portnoybacterales. The sequence goes on along the minus strand of CAYYTW010000034.1, from coordinate 5,776 downwards.
ATTTTCCCCCGTGCCTGCCAAAGTTTTCTCCGCCGCCTTAGCCGGCCTCGACGCGCAACCAATTGAAGTGGAAGTAGACCTCTCACCGGGTCTACATTGTTTTTCTATTGTCGGACTACCCGATGCCGCGGTCAACGAAGCTAAAGAAAGAGTCTCTTCGGCTATTAAAAACAGTGGCGGTTCGCCGCCGCACCACACCAACCGCCGCGTCGTCGTCAATTTGGCGCCGGCCGATCTCAAAAAAGAAGGATCGATATACGATTTACCGATCGCCATCGGCTATCTTTTAACCTCAAACCAATTGCGACTCAAGAATACCGATTTAAACAAAACTCTTTTTGTCGGCGAACTATCGCTTGAGGGCCATGTCCGGCAAATCAACGGAGCTCTACCGATAGCATTGATGGCCAAAAATATCGGTTTTGAAACAGTCTTTTTGCCGCAACAAAACGCTATTGAAGCGGCTTTAATCGAAGACCTTGAGATAATTCCCGTAACTTCTCTCGAATCGCTTATAAAACACCTTGAAGGCGAAGAAGCAATTTCTCCCCAGCCGACAACCAACATCCGGGACTTCTATGACGATTTCAGTTACCCCTTTGACATGGCTTATATCAAAGGACAAGAACACGCCAAACGCGCCCTGGAAATCGCCGCGGCCGGAGCGCACAACATTCTTTTTTCCGGCCCGCCCGGCTCCGGTAAAACTCTTTTGGCCCGCACTCTCCCATCCATCCTCCCACTCATGACTTTTGACGAATCGCTGGAAGTAACAAAAATTTTCAGCATCAGCGGCTGTCTGCCTAAAGATAAACCCTTAGTTTCCAATCGTCCATTCCGCAATCCTCACCATACTGCTTCCCATATTTCTTTGGTCGGCGGCGGCGCCAATCCCCGGCCGGGGGAAATCACGCTGGCCCACCGCGGCGTTCTGTTTCTGGACGAATTTCCGGAATTCAACCGCCAGGTCCTTGAATCTTTGCGCCAGCCATTGGAAGACGGCGTTATCTCCGTTGCTCGCGCGGCCCGAACCTTAATGTTTCCGGCTCGTTTTATGCTGGTGGCGTCTATGAATCCCTGCCCCTGCGGAAAACTGACCGATCCGGACCGCGAATGTCAATGTTCGCCTTCGCAAGTCCAAAAATACAAAAGGAGAATTTCCGGCCCGCTACTGGACAGAATCGATCTTCACATTGAAGTTCCGCCGGTCAAATACGACAAGCTCTCCTCAGAAAAAGTGGCTGAAGAAAGCGCCGCTATCCGCGAAAGAGTCAAAACAGCCAGAGAAAAACAACTCCAGCGGATAGCCGAAACATCCATTAAAACCAATAGCGAAATGGGCGTCAAGGAAATCAAAAAATTCTGCCAGATAGACAATACGACCAGCGACCTCCTGAAAAACGCAGTCCAACAACTCCATCTTTCCGCCCGCTCTTTTTACCGCGTCCTGAAATTGGCCCGCACCATCGCGGATCTGGCCAGCGAGAAAAATATTAAAACCCCGCACATAGCTGAAGCCTTGCAGTATCGGCCGAAGGAAGAGTTTTAAAATTTCCTCTTTAAAAAACAAAAGCCGCTTTATGGCGATTTTTATAATGTCGAACTAAAACTTATAGTTGCGGTTTGCTCGAACTTGATATTGCCTTCAACAACTCTTCCATCATCTGCTGGTTGCCAAAAGAATTCGGGTTTTGATACTGTTTCATCAACGCTTGCTGTTCAGGAGTTAAATTTTCCAGTCCGCCTTCCATCAACTGTTCGTAAGACATGTCCATCGGCCACTCCGACTGAACCTGCGGGACGGTTGAAAAGTCAAAGGTGCCAATACCGCTATTATTCTGATATAAATCGCCTGCCGGCGACTGCGGCTCCAATGCTGGCTGCCGCCGGTTAACTTCCGGCGACGAACTCGCGCCCAAATTCTGTATTTCTTCTTTAGTCACCGGAGCCAGCGGCGTCGGCATAATTTTTCCAGTCAGCCATCTTCCGAAAAGAATCACGGCGGCCAAAACAACCGCTCCAATAATAATGGGTAGTTTTGATTTGGTTTTTAAAATTGGCGGGGCCGAATCCATATAAGTTTATTTCTCTCTCGGCGCTCGGCGCGAAAATGACGACGGAAGAGAAACTTACTACCAGCTCGCATCTATGCGTATTCTACCACAAAAAAAGACCGCCGACATTAAGGGCGGTTCTTGATTTTTATACAGAAACATCTCCTATTGTTTTACCCCGTAATGAACATGCGTCTTGTGTCGGGCATTATATTTTTTGCCGAAATAGCGCTTTCCGTCCAGCATATTATATTGAGGCATTTGGCCAGTCAAGAGCTGTTCGGCTTGAGGAAGACTGTAAAGATATTCGACAAGCGACCGCAGTTGGGCGCGCGAAAGACCTCTCGTGCCGATATCAACCGCCCTCCCCAGCGCGTGGAGACTTCCGGAACACCTGCATGTCATATAACAAGTAATCTTCAATTTCTCAAGCGGGGCGTTGGCCAGCGCTTTTTTTAGATTATCCGACGCGCTTTCAAAAAAAATTTTATCCTTTTTTCTTTCGAAAACCAGTTTATCTTTCCACTGGGAATTAATCTTCGTTATTTCTTTCGTTTCTCTCGGCGGATCGGCGGCGACAGCTTTGTCCATCGGCGCTAATGGAAGGATGAATCCAGCCAGAACGAAAACGATAAAGACTTTGTCAAGTTTCTTTGGAAAAAAATTCCTCACTGGCTCTCTCGACCGATTGGCCAACTCCCCGAATATATCCAGCATCTTAACCCGAACCCCCTCTCTTTACCTTTACGGTTTCCTCTTTAAGAATCTTTCGGGCGCGGATTGACACTAATGAACCCGCAGTAAGTTTATTTCGCTCTGAGCATAAATCTCTTTACAACCCCGGCTCGGGCGAATGGGCATCAGTCATCTTTTTCAGACAATCTTGATTATTGGAAATAAAAAGCATCTCGTCCCAATAGACATACCCGAAATAATGATTCGCGCCTGCCGTATCCTTGATGTTGGCGTATTGCAAACTCAAAGTCATAAATCCGTATTTGTCCCGATAGGGAACTTTTTGAAATTCGGGAGTCTCTTTAAATTCGCTCCCGGGAAAGAAAATGTTTTTTAAGTCATTAATCATATTTGGCTCCCAGCTTGGAAGACTCTTCCCCATCTGTTTGGTAACTCTGGTGAACTCTTCGGGCGTATTGAGAGGTTTTGTCTTTAAGAACAAACCTTTGTTAGTCGTGCTCGCGTCTTGGCAGCAGAAAACCGCGCGGTAGTCGGCTTGGTCGAGAAGATTATAAACATCGGCGTTGATTTGAATATCAAGGCCGGCGAGAAAATCACGAAGGGGAAGGTATTGATAGATGGTGGCGTTGAAATTGACTTCTTTATACGAATCTTTGTTTTTTTGAATCTCTTGATAGGCGCTTAGGTAAGCATCCGCGACTTGATTGCCAGCCGGACCAGAAAGCTGGCTGACGGGATAAGAAAATGACATCGCCGGGCCTGAAGCCGTCGGCGACTCAACCCCTACTACGGCTTGATCGCTGGGCCAAACAATTTCGGTTATAGCTGACGATGGCGTTTGTTGGGCCTGACTTGAAAAGTCCGGCGTTTCAATTTGATCTTCTTGCGGCAAAGCAGGCGGCGTTTCTTTAAGTCCGTAATACGCAACGCCAGCGCCAGCGGAGCCTAAGACTATCAAAATGATTAAAACAATATTGAAAGTGTTGAAATTTTTTGTGTCCACAGAGATAAATTAATTAGTAGGGGGCGGGACGAACATGTTTTATTTGAGGCGCGTAATAACCGAAGTTTGAAAATTTTACGGCCCCGGCATTCATTCCCGGGTCCGCAATAACTAACCCGCTGACGCCCCTAACAGTATCGCCGCCAGTCGGACTAAAAAACAGGGTTGAGTGCCAACCGCTGCCGCTTGTCGGACCCACCTCTATCGGTGAAAACAACATATCGCCCGTCTTTAAAACGTTGCCAGAAGCTATATATTGCTTATAAGGAACAGCGCCATTCATTAAATCTCCCATAGTCTCGCCTGGGTCTATCTTAAATTGTTCTATCCACTTGGCCCGAACATACGCCTTACAGTCTCCGAAATCCTTTCCTATATCAGCCTTAAGAAGCTTCTGCATCTCTTCCTGGGTTAGTTTGCTCGCCCCCTGCCCCTTGTCGGAGCTCCCAGCGCTTACATCAGAGCTCCCGCCAATAGTCGGACAGCCGCATCTTACCCCGTCCCAAAGGAAAGCCAAATGCGGACCTCCTGCGCCCGGGGGCGTGCAGCATTCAAACCAACCGCAAAAACAAGCGCACTGATTACAACTGGGCGCTCCCCCTTGATATCCTGGGACGTTAAGGCCGTAACCGCCGCAACCAGAACCAGCGGGCTGACCGCAGACTATCGCGACAGCCGGCAAAGCAACTAAAAATAAAACGAGAATTATGAGCCCGACTTGTATTTTTCTATGCTTAATCATTCTAAATCAAATATCTCAGTTAATAATTATCAAAATCTTTCTATTCAGACAAGCTCATCTTAACACGCTCAGCGCCTCCTGCCCATATAAAGTTATCCACAGACAACTTTCCCAAAAAACAAAAAGTCGCCCTTTCGGGCAGCTTTAAATTTTTCTAAATTTCCTACAACCCCGGCTCGGGCGAATGGGCATCAGTCATCTTTTTCAGACAATCTTGATTATTGGAAATAAAAAGCATCTCGTCCCAATAGACATACCCGAAATAATGATTCGCGCCTGCCGTATCCTTGATGTTGGCGTATTGCAAACTCAAAGTCATAAATCCGTATTTGTCCCGATAGGGAACTTTTTGAAATTCGGGAGTCTCTTTAAATTCGCTCCCGGGAAAGAAAATGTTTTTTAAGTCATTAATCATATTTGGCTCCCAGCTTGGAAGACTCTTCCCCATCTGTTTGGTAACTCTGGTGAACTCTTCGGGCGTATTGAGAGGTTTTGTCTTTAAGAACAAACCTTTGTTAGTCGTGCTCGCGTCTTGGCAGCAGAAAACCGCGCGGTAGTCGGCTTGGTCGAGAACCTTTTGAACTTCCGGGTTTATCTTGACGCCGAGAGCGTTAAGAAAATTTTCCAGAGCGACGGGCTGATTTTCCGTTGCGAAAGCGACTTCCTGATACGGCGTTTGGTTTTCTTTCGCCTTTTGATAAGCCTCTTGGTAAATCTTTTTCGCGCTTTCTATCTGAACAATCTCTTTTGTTTGTTCTTGAGTGCCAACAAAATGTCCTCCGGCCATAGTGATATCAAGCCCTTTTTCGTTTTTTATCTTCTGCAAAAGTTCCGCCATTTTCCGCTGGCCAGTTTCCGTTTGCGGATTGACTTCGGACATCTGCTTGGTTTCTCTCGGCGGCCCGGCAACAGCTTTATCTATCGACGCTAACGGCAAAATGAATCCGGCCAAAGTCAAGGCAGCGACAATTGTTTTCAGGTTGTTAAAATACGACCCCTTCGGGGTTCTTAATTCATTAGCCAACATCTTTTCATTGGTTACAACCGCCTCCTTTTGTTTTCCTCCAAAGAATCTTTCAAACATGGGAATTTTACGCGTGATGTGAACTTCTCAAAGTGTCATTGCGAGAAACGAAGCGTAAGCGGAGTGATGAAGCAATCTCATAGATTGCCGCGTCGCTCATTCCATTCGCTCCTCGCAATGACAAATTGGTTTGTTGAGCGAAAGAATTTCACATCACGCGTCGTAAATTTACCTTTGAAGTGCACCACTCGGGTATA
>CAYYTW010000033.1:0-11851 GCA_964474765.1 uncultured Candidatus Saccharibacteria bacterium | reverse complement strand
TCCGCATGAAATCAAAAGTATAACATGTTATACTGAAAATATAGTTTGTTTTTTTAATCTAATTTTTTACCTATGCGAAACAAAAACATTATTATTCTTGTTATCATTGTTATTCTTGGGGTGGGGATAGCGGCGGGGTTGATTTTGATTTTGAAAAGAGGGGATAGCGGCGCGGTAAACACGTCGGGCGGTGTGTCGCCGGGCTCAACGGCCACATCTGTCATGGATCAACCAGAATCGAACAACGTCGTGGCAAACGATAATTTTTCTTTTCGGTATCCAACGGGATGGAGGTCGGTTCCGCCCCCACAAGGCGTCTCGGCGATGGTGGTGGCTCAAGATGAGAAGATAACCGATCCGCAGGCATTGAAGATGAATTTCAAATCGTACATCGCCGTTACATACGATACTTCGAATGAAGATTTAAACCAGTATGCTGATACGGTCAAAGCCCAATTGCGGACTACTTTTCCCGAAGCGTCTTTCCTTAATGAAAAGGCGATTTTAATCAATGGACGTGATGCGTACGCGATGGAAGCACTTTTAAACAAAAGCGGGGCTGATTTTCAGGTGCTGATGGTTATGGTACGGGGCGAGGGCGATGATGTCTGGATACTCTCGTTTAACACATTAAAGAGTCTGTGGGGTGCCTACGCAGGCGTTTTTGGCGACGCGGCAAACGCATTTGTGGTAAAGAAACCGTTATAACCAAGCTAATGTTGCGATAAGATCAAATAAGAGAAGTGCGACTATTATACTTCTAGAGATAATTTAAATACTCGTTTTACTCGTTTAAATTATATGACCATCAAAAAAGCAGCTGGATTCTGGCCGGTGTTTGCGGCTTTGATAGGCAATACATTTGTCACCGTAATTAAGTTTGCGGCCGCTTTTTTATCCGGCTCCAGCGTTTTGTTTTCGGAAGCAATCCACAGTTTTGCCGACACCCTCAATCAGTCATTGCTGGCCATCGGCCTGCGCCGATCCGTTAAAAAGCCCGACGAAGAATATATTTATGGCTATGGCCGCGAAAGATTTTTCTGGGCATTGATTTCCGCCTGTGGAATTTTCTTTTTGGGCGCCGGCGTCACTATTTATAAGGGAATTACCGCCCTGTTAACCAAAGCAGAAATTAGTTTTACGCCGATCATTTTTTACGTTCTGATCTTGTCGTTTTGTATTGAATCAATCACCCTGGCGATAGCTGTCAGAGAAATTAATCGTAAACACCGCCGATGCGATTTTCGGACAAAGCTGCAACGTTGCGATCCCTCGACAATGGCCGTCTTGCTCGAGGATAGCGTGGCCGTCTTTGGCGTGATAATCGCTTTTGCCAGCGTTCTGTTGGCCCAGTTGACGCACCGGATTTATTGGGATGCCGTGGGCTCTATATCGATCGGCGTTTTATTGGGATTCGTGGCCATTGTTTTAATAGTCAAAAACAGGAGTTATTTGATTGGCCGCACTATCCCGCCGAACCTTAAAGAGAAAATTATCGAGAAATTAGAAGCCGATCCGGCCATTGAAAAAGTCGTTAGTTTTAAGTCTACGGTGCTTGATATGGGTATTTATCGAATTACCTGCGATATAGAGTTCAACGGAAATTTTTTGATGAAAGAGATTTTTGAAAAAATGGACTTGCGGGAGGAGTTTAAAGAAATAAGCGGCGACTACGAAGAATTCAAAAAATTTTGCGTTGATTTTGCCGATCGCATCCCGCGGCTGGTGGGTAGAAGGGTCGATCACATCGAGAAAGAAATACAAAAGGAAATCCCGTCAGTTAAATATATTGATATTGAGATAAATTAGAATATGCCATCAGACTTACAGCAAAAAATTATTGAAGAATTTGGGTCTGGGGTAACGCAGGAAGCTTATATCAAAAATGCCGAAAAGGGATTGTGGGGCGCGGAAAAGATTTTGATTGAAAAATATTTCAAGTCCGGCTCGAGCATTTTAGATATCGGCTGCGGCACTGGCCGGACCACAATCCCGTTATACCAAATGGGCTATAAAATTGTTGGCGTCGACATAACTCCCGAAATGATTTATAGCGCGCGGAAAATCGCGGAGGCAAAAAGCTTGGAGATCGCGTATGAAATAGGGGATGCCACGCGGTTGACATATGGCGACAGCTCGTTTGACAACGCGATTTTTTCAAATAACGGCTGGACACAAATACCCGGCGAAGAGAAGCGTCTCGGGGCGCTTAAGGAAATTTATAGGATTCTCAAGCCCAATGGCTATTTTATCTTCACTACACACACGAGAACTTTTAGAGGAGGATTTCTGTGGCTCTGGGTATGGCAGTGGATAAAACTTTATATTCTTAAGCCGTTAGGATTTAAAATTGAAGAGCTTGATTTTGGCGACCGTTTTTTCGCCAGAGAAAGCGGGGGGACTAAATTCAAGCAAAAACAGTTTATTCACATCCCCGACGTTAATAAGGTTAAAAAACAGATCGCCGAAGCCGGTTTCGAATTGATATTTATGGAACGGGAAGATAAAATAGAGACAGAGGATTTGCACGACAAGGACAATGTTTACAACTGGACGCCGATGTTTTATGTGTGTAAAAAATAGACAACAAGTTAAAAGCGCAAAAACATATGCAAAATGATTTTGAGAAAATAAAACTGCAAAAAAATCACAGGGTCGAAGACAAAGAGTTTAGTTCTGAAGTTTGGGATTTGATTGACCGGGCGGATGCTCATGACCCGAATGTGGAAATGGTCTTGCAGCACGAAACCAAATCAGTCGAAGTCGGCCCCGCCGACGCCCAAAAGACGCTTTTAACTTGCTATCTCGGCGGTTGCAATGGAATTTTTATTTTTACCGAGCGGAAAGACGGTCTTCGTAATGCCATTCTCGCGCACCACTCGGAATTAAAAACGCCATTTGCGATTGGCGAAATTCGCAAAGAGTTGCGGCTGCAGCCGGAACGCAAAGAAGCAGTAATTAAGCAGGCAATTATAATGGTCCCTGGAATCCGTGCTTGGGATCCGGCAGCAGAGAAAGAAGTTTTAAGGGTTGCGGAAACAAAATTTGCTGATGAGATTGTCAAAGCGATTCGTTTGGAACTGGGAGCGGACGTTGATATTAAAATAGAACCGTATCCGGAAGAGCGAAAGGATAACGAAAAAGATTTTGGTGTTTTTGTCGCCCACATTCCTCCCGCCGGCGAAAGAACGGCTGGTTATCGCACTTGGTTTAGCAGCGGCGAATTCGGCTTGAAAGAGGTTGAAAAATAGGCTTTTTTCCGAAAAATAGGCTTTTTTCCGAAAAACAGACAATGAGATGGTTACAAAACTGTCATTCTGAGGGTGAAGCCCGAAGAATCTCTCAACTTGTTTGAGAAGGGGTATTTTTTATTTCATTATTTGGGTCGTTGTTTACTTGATTATTTGGTTGCCGCTGGCAGTGATTGCTTGGGCAATCCGGAAATTAATTAAGCGGTACAAAGAAAAATAAGATGATAATATCGCGAAACGATTGTATCAAAGTGTTGCGCGTGATGGTTGAATGTACCGGGGGCGTTGACATGACGTGGCAAATGATTTATAATGTTGACATCTTGGCAGCCCATTAACAACTAAGAGGTGTGTGATGGAAAAGTTTTTCGGTTTGTTGCGGTTTTTGCGATGTGTTGGATTTTGTCTGGCCGAACAGCTGAAGCAGGCAAACGGTTTTCTGTGGCGGCATTTGAAGCCTCTACGGAAGTTTTGGCTAAGTCTTTGGGATCATGCCGATCGTTCAACCGAACAAAGTATAGATGCCTGGTTTGAACGCCATTGGCCAGTTAAGATCGTGGGTGGCTGGATAATTCTTGGCGCGATCTTTGTCGGTTTGTTATGCGTATGGCTGGCAGCCATGTTCGGTTTTTTGCCTTCCGGGCTCGACGAAACCAATGTGTTAAATTATTTACTGGCCGGATTTTTCATCTCGCGGAGTATTGTGGAGATGTTTTTCGGCTGGTTGCTGGAAAACGATACCGGCAATTTGTTTGGGGTTACGATAATCGCTGGTGTCATTTACGCGCTTTCCAAACTTTATCGTCCTCAAAAACGCTAAAAAGTGTTCGCTCTCATTCCGCCGCTTTTCGAGTAGCGGCGTTTTTATTGGAATTTCTGAGTTTCTATGCTATATTTTACAATAGATTCGATTTATTATATGCATTCTTCTGTTGACGAAATAAAAAATAAACTGGATGTTATTGAAGTAATCTCCGGTTATATTAAACTGCAGAAGGCGGGAAGGAATTTTAGGGCTAATTGTCCATTTCACAACGAAAAAACTCCGTCTTTTTTTGTTTCACCCGAGAGGCAAATTTGGCACTGTTTTGGTTGCGGTAAGGGTGGCGATATTTTCGCGTTTGTCAAGGAGGTTGAAGGAGTGGAGTTTGTCGATGCCTTGAGGGTGTTGGCCCAACAAGCCGGTGTTATTTTAAAAAGGCTGGATTCGGAATCCGCCGAGTGGCGAACTGAGCGACAACGGCTTTACGAAGTTTGCGAATTGGCGCTTAAGTTTTTTGAGAAGCAATTGGAGGCGAGCAAAAATGGAAAAGGACTTAAAAAATATCTTGCTGGCCGCGGTTTTTCGGCGGAAACGATTTCGTTATGGCGGCTGGGTTACGCGCCCGACGATTGGTATGCTTTGTCGGAATTTTTTAAAAAGAGGGGATATACTGATGACGAAATAATTAAATCGGGATTGGTTGTTGAGAAAACGACTACCGACTACCGATTACCGACTACCGCAAAGAAAGATGGGGCCGCAGCCAGTAGTCCGTCAGCCGCGAGCAATTACTACGATCGATTTCGCAACCGAATTATTTTTCCGCTGTGTGATTTAAACGGTCGGGTGGTAGGTTTCGCGGGACGAGTTCTTCCGGGAGATGATGAAAGTCAAGCCAAGTATATCAACGTTTCTCAAACGCCGATTTACGACAAAAGCCGGATGCTCTACGGGTTGAATGTGGCTAAAATGGAAATTCGGGCTAAAGATTTTTGCATTATCGTTGAGGGATATACCGACGTTATGATGTCGCATCAAGCCGGCATTAAAAACACGGTTGCGACATCCGGCACCGCTTTAACCGAAGAACAGCTGAAGATTATTCGGCGCTACACGGAAAATCTGATTTTAGCTTTTGATATGGATATTGCCGGTGATACAGCCACAAAACGCGGCATTGATTTGGCGATTGCCAACGGTTTTAATATTAAAATTATTCAGCCGGCCCGCAATGCTGCGTCCGCCAGACACGCTGATGCGAGTCATGCGGACTGGCCTAGCGTTGCAGGCGGGCCGGCCAAGGACAGGAAAGAAAAAAAAGACCCAGCCGATATCATTAAAGAGAATCCGCAAAGTTGGCTTAAGGCAATTGATGGAGCGCAAGGTATCATCGAGTTCTATTTTACCAATACGTTTTCTCAAAATAATTGTCAGGAACCGTCGGGTAAGAAAAAAATCGCAAAAATACTTTTACCGCTTTTGAAAAAAATTTCTGATCCCGTTGAACGCGCGCATTGGATACAGGAACTGGCTAAGCGTTTGCGCGTTCAGGAAAAATTATTGGCTGAAGCGATGCGGAAGACGGGGGACAATGACGCGATTTCTCGTCCGGGTCCGCGTTCCCAACCGAGCAAAAGGAGCCAGAAAGACCGGCATGTAGTTTTGGAAGAGGAGCTTGTCGGTCTTCTTTGTTATCTTTTAGAAAACACGGAGGATGTCAGACGGATAGTGGAACATTTTGATATTGCTAAGATTGAAAAAATGCTAACCGATAATCGTTTGCGCGAAATATTCATCAGTCTAAAACCGCATTTAAATAAGGAGAGGATATCAGAGGGGGAGAAAAAAAATTTTGACCTTAAGCAATGGCAGGCCGGCTTGCCATCGGACTTGTCATCTTTTTCAAATCAGATATTATTTCAATTAGAGTTTCAGGAGATAGATAACACCGTCTTGGAAAGATATTTTGACAAATGTTTGAAGGAATTAAAAAAGGAAGGTATCAAGCAGAAGATGACCCGACTTCAGTATGAGATTAGGGAATTAGAAAATACTAAAGATAAGGAGCGGTTAAACGAATTATCAAAAGCATTTAGGGGGTTAGCCAAGGAGCTTTTGGAATAGAGATGTTGTATCTCTTGCCTGGGTATATTTCAGAAAAGCAACTCAAAATGAACCTCCGCCTCGCTGAGCGGGGCGGTTTCATCGAGCTTTGCCTTCGGCGGTTCTTTCTATTCGCTTCATCCGTCCAGCTCAGCTGGACGGTTTTCGCGGCTAGAAAATAAACTACTTCTGGCTAAAGCCCGAGGTATTCCTGCGGAAAAGTTTGTTATTACCTCCGCCTCGGCCAGTCTGATTGGCCTTCGTTCCGGGCCGGCATTTATCTTTAGCCTTGAAAGGCTGGAGTATTCTGCCCGAGTAATAATAAAAACAAAAAAATGCACAAAAAAGCCCAAAAGAAACCGATCACTAAGCCTGGAAAGGTAGCTTTGAAGCGGGAGAAGAAGATAAGCAAGAAGCGAGCGCCGTTGGTTGAGAAGAGCAAAGCCGTTAAAAAAAGGTTTTCTGGACGACGCAAAACAGCGGTCTCGTCAGCTAAGAAAGCCGTGAGGGTGCCGAAGAAACGAAGCATTATTTCATCAGAAACTATTCAAGAGTTAATTAAAAGGGGCAGGGAGCGCGGTTTTGTGACCGAAGGCGAAATTTTGTATTTTGTTCCGCAAATAGAAAATAATATCAGGGAACTCGAAAATCTTTACTGCCGGTTGGACGATGCCAACATTGAAGTGGTAGAAACCAGAGAGTTGATCGAGACGCCGCTGTTTGAAAATGAAAAAGCGGAGAAATTTGATGCTAAGAATTTCGCGGCGGGCTTAGATCAAGTTAACCTAGATTCGGTCCAAATGTATTTGAAAGAAATCGGCAAAGTCCCTCTTTTAAAATCAATTGAAGAGGTCGAGTTGGCCAAGCGAATCGAGCGAGGTGATCTGGCGGCAAAAGAAAGGCTTACCAGCGCTAATTTGAGATTAGTTGTTTCGATTGCAAAAAAATATGTCGGACGCAGTCCCAACTTAACCCTTTTGGATTTGATCCAAGAAGGAAATCTGGGACTTTTTAAGGCGGTTGAGAAATTTGATTATAAGCGCGGCTATAAATTTTCTACCTATGCGACCTGGTGGATAAGACAGGCGATTACCCGCGCTTTGGCTGACCAGGCGCGCACCATCAGGATTCCGGTTCATATGGTGGAAACGATTTCCAAATATACGCAGGTTAAAAGAAGATTGTTGCAGGATTTGGGACGTGAACCTCTCCCGGAAGAAATAGCGGCGGAAATGGGGGTTGACATCGACAAAATCAGACATATTACTAAAATCTCGCAGGGAACCGTTTCTTTGGAAGCGCCAGTCGGCGAAGGCGAAGAAGACAGCACTTTAGGAGAGTTCATCGAGGACGAAAAAACCGTTTTACCATCGCAAGTGGCCGCCCTCAAGCTTTTACAGGATCAGCTTAAAGACATTCTCACCGAGCTTTCTCCGCGCGAACAGAAAATTCTGCGGATGCGATTCGGTCTAGACGACGGGGTGACTCATACCCTAGAAGAAGTTGGTAAAGAGTTTGGGGTAACACGCGAAAGAATTCGTCAAATTGAAGCTAAAGCTCTGGAAAAAATCCGCAAACATCGCTTTTTGCCGAAATTGCGGGGATACTAATTTTTAGCGCTTTTATGGGTTTTCGAAAATATTTAATTTCTGTTCGCGCGCAACACTTTACAAGACAAGAAGTTTGGTGAATAATTAGATAAAAACACTCTCGTTGCTATATTGGTTTAACTTGCTAATTTATTCGATTTTGTTAAACAACTAAACTGATAAAATATTCCGGCGTAGCTCAGTGGTAGAGCAGTTGGCTGTTAACCAATTGGTCGCAGGTTCGAGTCCTGCCGCCGGAGCCATTAAATACGACGCGAGCGATCTGTCATCATTTTTTGGCACGCTTCAAAAAGTTTCTTTGGAATCATTGGAATGTTCTTACAAAACCCTAGTAGTGAATATGAATAGATTTGTTCATCTGGCTCTAGCAACAATTCTTAAGATTAACAGAAGCAATTAGAATTGCATTCCGTAATTCAAGGTTTTGTAAACTTGCCCCGTAGTGAAACGAAGTTTATACTGTCTGGGTAAAAGAAATTTTTCACAAAGGTCGAATTAATTATTAATCTAAGTAAGCAGAAGTAAAAAAATGAAAAAAATTGTTTTCGCAAGTTTAATTGGACTATTTTCAGTTTTTGTTGGAATAGCGATTGCTCAAGCATTGGTATTTATTCCTGCACAAGTCGCGCCTTCCGGCGTTTCTATTTCAGTCCCGGATGTTGCAGTAAACAACTCCCCGGCCTTAGAGCCTTTGGAACCCGGGACATTAGAGAAAATTGTCTTTATTCATTACGCCAACGGCAAAATAGTTGCCAATGCCACAGCCCCGACTTGTTACAAACTATTGGGCGTTAAGTGGAAGTCATTACCGGTAAGTTATGTAGTTAATCCTGAAGTTGAAGCAATTGTTTCAGGAGCGATTTTTTCTGGCAACGAGACTTGGGATGTAGCTACATCTAAAGAACTCTTTAATGATAACTATTCTTTAGATAGCACCGCTAATTGGGATAGTGATTATCCAGATGGCCGCAACGAATATTCAATGGGAAATTATCCTCAGGATGGGGTAATTGCCGTGACTGTTGTTTGGAGTGGAGTACCCCTTGGAAGCAAAGGGAGACAAATTATAGATTTTGATGTGATGTTTGATACAGATTTCATCTGGGGAGATGCTGCTACTTCAACTTCAGCAGTCATGGATTTGCAAAACATCGCTGTCCATGAGTCAGGCCACGGAGTTGGTTTTGGTGATATTTACAGTTCAAGCTGTTCCGAGGTTACAATGTATGGCTATTCTAATTACGGAGAGACCAAAAAGAGAACTCTTGAGCGGCCAGATATTATCGGTCTTCAAAAGATGTACGGACTCTAAAATTTAAAGAACAACAGGGTCCACCGCCGCGACAAAAACAGGGTCGTATGACTCTGTTTTTGTTTGTTCGATAATCGTACCTACACAAGTATTTTCCAATCCAAGAATGACAACGAAATAATATAAGCAGGACTTACGCGTTTGCCCCGAGATTGTCATTCTGAGGGCGAAACCCGAAGAATCTCAGGCGCAGAATAGGACTTTTTTCGCAAAAGATTCTTCGCCTGCGGCTCAGAATGACAGCAAACGCGTAAGTCCTGATAAGATTATGGGAGCGATTTGAATAATCGATGCCGATCGCTCTTTTTTTAATTCAGCGAAGGCAATGTCGTCATTCCGGCCTTGCCTGCCCGCCAAAGCCTTGGCGATAGACTGATATTGTCGCTTTTTAAAAAAACGTGCTAAAATTTGTAATGAATATGGAAGAATATGGAAGAATATGGCTTTTGTCACAACCTATGAATAAACCAACTATCGCTATAACCTCATTAACTTGTTGCGAAGGCTGCCAGGTGGCCATTCTTGATTTGGGTGAACGATTTTTACGTTTGACTGGCAAAATTAAAATTGGCGATTTCGCCTTTTTGGAAGAACATCCCGAAAGCGAAGAGTTTGACATTGTTTTTGTCGAGGGCGCCCCGATTACCAAAAAAAATAAGGAGCGATTATTGAATTTAAGAAGGCGTTCGAAAATACTGGTCGCGCTTGGAGCCTGCGCTTGTCTTGGCGGGATTGCCGAGATAAAGGATTATCAAGACAAGGAAGAACGGGTTCGTTATGTTTACAAAAACATAGACAGTATTGAAAACCCCGATATAAAACCTCTGCGTGATTATGTTAAGGTTGATTTGGAAATTCCGGGTTGTCCGATTAATAAAGAAGAATTTTTAGATGTTGTCAAAAAACTGATTATGGTTATCTCGCAAGGTTTGACGATGGAGCAGATGCCAAAAATCGCGCGGCGGCCAGTTTGCTACGATTGTCAGTTGAAACAAAATATTTGTCTACTTCAGAAGGGTTTGCCTTGTCTGGGGCCGATTATGCTCGCCGGCTGCGACGCGCCCTGTCCGACAAGCGGTTACCCTTGCGATGGTTGCCGCGGACCGTTAAAAAATGTTAATCCGGATAATTTGAATAAACAGCTAATTAAACAAGGGTATAGTCAGCAGGAAATCGATATGATTTTGCAGAGATTCGGGGTTTTAGAGGAGATATACCCACAATTACCAGTTAAAGCTTAAAGCTAAATTACTTCCTAAAATCAACAACTCGAAACTAAAAATTTTTTCCTTTAAGTTTTTCGCTTATGAAAATAAAGATAGATCACATCGCGAAAATTGAAGGTCATGCTGGATTTGTTGCTGATATTGTTAATGGTGAGACGACGAAGGCCGCGTTCAATGTGCTTGAGGGGTCGCGTTTGCTTGAAGGTATTTTGAGAGACAGAAAATATTCTGAAGTTTCGCAAATCGCCGCGCGTATATGCGGAATTTGTCCGGTTGTTCATAATCTAACCAGCCTAAAGGCGCTGGAAGACGCGCTCGATGTTAAAGTTTCTAAACAAACTGTTTTGTTGCGGAAATTGATGATGTTGGGTCAAATAATCAATAGTCACGCCCTTCATGTTTTTTTCTTTTCGCTCTCTGATTTTTTTGGCATTGAAAACGATCTGAAATTGATTGAGAAGTACCCAGAAAAAACTAAACAGGCAGTAGCCATCAGAGAATTTGGCAATAAAATAATTGAAGTAATCGGTGGACGCTCAATCCATCCCTTAACCCCGGAAGTTAGCGGGTTTATCAGGTTGCCAAAAACAGAGAGTATAAAACAAATAGGCGAAGACGCTAAAAAAATACTTCCGCTTGCGATAGAGTTAGCGCGTTTTTTTGCCAAGCTGAATTACCCTAATTTTGAGCGAGAGACCAAGTTTATCAGCTTAACTAATAAAAATGAGTATGCGATTTATGATGGAACTATATTTGGTGCACTCCGCCGTCATGCTGAATTTATTTCAGCATCTCATAATTATAATGAGATCTCGAAACCCTCCTTCGAAAACTACGGAAGGGCAAGGCAAGTTTGGGATGACAAAAATAGGGATATTGCCGCTTTCATGCAAAAAATCAATGAATTTCAGGTGGCTGAAGACGTGGTGAAAAGAACAACAATTGATGAAAAACCGTATATGGTCGGCGCCATCGCGCGGATTAATAATAATCACAAACAGCTCAATAAAGAGGCCAAGAAAATTTTAAAGGCTTCAAAAATAAAATTACCGAGCCAAAACCCGTTCCATAACATTTTAGCTCAAGTGGTGGAAACGGTTCATTGTCTTGAAGAAGTGCAAAAGTTAATACCCAAAACAATGTCGTCATTGCGAACGAAGCGAAGCAATCCCGCTATACCACCGCGAGATTGCTTCGTCGCTAACACTCCTCGCAATGACAAAATGGAAGGCTACGACGCGATTGAAGCGCCGCGCGGAACATTATTTTATTTTTATGAAGTAGGGGATAGCGGTTTAGTTAAAAATTGCAACATCATTACGCCGACGGCCCAAAACATCGCTCGTTTGGAGAAAGACTTGAAAATCTGGCTTCCTCAATTACAAAATTTGTCCGAAAAAGAAATTCAAGATAAAATCAGAATGCTGGTTAGAGCTTACGACCCGTGTTTAACCTGCGCCACACACTAAAAAAGGTCAAAGCTCAAATGTCAAAAGTCAAAACTGTAATTAAAACGCAAAACTCAAATAGGGATGGTTACAAAACCCTATTTTGTCATTCTGAACGAAGTGAAGAATCTCTTGCGA